>JAAUQQ010000386.1 GCA_012032745.1 Synechococcales cyanobacterium RM1_1_8 | reverse complement strand
GACAGACGGTGATACTGCCTGTGGAGGAAGGTTGCCTGGGAACCCCGATGAAGCAGGAAACCTCAAGAGCGATCTTGGGAAGCCCGCGCTCTATCCGCTTCGGATGAGCGTCGGGAGGATGTCACTGAACCAACAGATAAATGAACCAACAGATAAATGAACCAACAGAGACTGAACAGGAGGACGTTTGATGGTTTTGCCCAACAAGGGCGATCGCGATCGGGTTCGGGACTGATTGATGACGGCTGGTCAATTACGCGGCCAAAGCCGGAGCCTCCCCCTTGGGCGAAAGCTGCACATAGAGACAGGGCACGACAATCAGCGCAATCCCCGTAGCAGCCACTAGGCCAAAGATAATCGCGCTACAGAGCGGCATCCAGGTCGGGGCGCTAAAGGCCAAGGGAATCAGGCCAATGATCGTCGTCACACTGGTGGTGAGAATCGGTCGCAGCCGGTCCGCTGCGCCGTAGGCCGCTGCCCGGCGCAGGGGCATTCCATCCCGCAGATAGCCGTTCATCGTGTCCACCATGACGATCGCGTCATTCACCACAATCCCCACCAGGGCAATGATGCCAATAAAGGCCGAGAAGGAAAACGGAATCCAGGCCAAGAAAAAGCCGCTAAAGGTGCCAATCAGGGCCAGGGGAATCGTCAGCAGAATGATGATGGGCTGGCGAAAGGAATTGAGTTGTAGCACCAAGACTGCAAACACCAAGAACACCGCCAGACCCAGGGCCTGCCCCGCCGAGCCAAAGGTCTCGGCCTGTTCCTCGGCCTCGCCGGAGAAGCTGTAGCTGTAGCCCGGTGGCCAGGTGGCTCGCAGGGTTTCCAGGACGGGCTCCGCCTCGGCCAAGATTTCTCCCACGGTCCGACCCGCCGTCTTAGACAGAACTGTGACGGTGCGCTGGCCGTCTCGGTGGGTGATGGACAGTGGCGTTTGTCCTTGCAGGGCGCTGACAACCGCCCCCGCTGGAATCACGGGATTATCACGATTGGAGCCAAAGAAGCGAATCAGGGACAGCTCATCGCGCCGGGTGGGGCCGCCCACGGCTCCGTTGCGGGAAGGCCAGGCCGTGCTTAGGCGAATCTCGATGTCCTCCTGGTTGCCGCCGATGGCAAAGTCCCCCACATCCGTGGCGCTCATGTAATAGCGGGCCTGGGCGGTGATGTCATCCTCGCTCAAGCCGTAGAAATCCAGCTCCTCTCGCCGGGGAATGAGCTTGAGGTCGGCCTGGAGATTGCCCAGGTTATCGCGCACGTCGCTGGTGCCCGAGATTTGCCGCATCGCCGCCTGGACCTGGGCGGAAATCTGCCGTAGCTCGGTGGTATCGCTGCCGACAATTTCAATTTGGATCGGGTCACCAGCTCCGGTAGAGCTGGGCGAGCTGACCACCAGAGCCGCGCCGGGGTAGTTTTGCAGGGCCTGGTTAAGTTCGAGCCGCAGCTCATCGGCATAGGCCGAGGAGACCTGCTCGCGCTCATCTTCGGGCCGAAAGATGGCGGAAAAGCCTAGGAGATAGCTGCCGCTGCTGGGCTGGAGCGTCCCGGAGCTGACCAGGTTGCTGCTCTGGCCAGTGTATTTGATCACGTTATCGAAGTAATCTTTTTGGCGCAGGATCTCGCCAAGGTCGTCCGCCACGGCCTGGGAGACGGCCAGGGTGGTGGTGGGCGGTAGCTCAATGTTGATGCCCAGTTTGAGGCTGTCTTCGTCGGGGAAAAAGGTCACTGGCACTTGGCTCAGGGCCAGGATTGAGGTGGCAAATAAGGTCAGCGCAAACAGAATCCAGGCTCGCCCGGTGGCGTTGTTGCGGACGGTGTAGCTCAGGCTCCAGCGGGCAAATCGCTGGGAGGCCGTTTTGCTGAGGCGATCGATGCGGGACTCAGGGTGATCTTTGACCCCGGCCAGCAAATAGCGCGAGAGGGGAATATCAATCAGTAGGGCAATGCCAAAGCTGAGGACCAGACAAATAATCGCCGTGATTGGCAGCAGCCGAATGAACTTGCCCATGGTGCCCCCGATCGCCATCAAGGGCGTCATCGCCAAAATCGTGGTGAGCTGCCCTGCAAAGGCCGGAGCCGCATAGGTTCTGACGGTTTTTAATGCCGCTTGGTCAAAGCTCAGCTTTTCCACAAAGATGGCCTCATGCATCCCCTCCATCATCAAAATAAACACATCGACCAGGATGCCCAGGGCCAACACCATGCCGATCAGGACCATGTTGTTGAGGGTTTGCCCCATCAGCCATAGCACCGCCAGCGCCCCCAAAAATGTCAGGGGAATCGAGAGACCCGCAATCAGCGCCTCCCGCCAGGACAGGGCAATGAACAGAACCACAAACACGGCCACCATGGCCTGAAGCGCATTGGTAAACAGATTGCCGAGCTGCTCCCAAATGATTTCCGAGTCATCCGCCGTGACCAAATAGTCCATGCCAGGGGGCCAGAGGTTCGGATCTTGCTGGGCCAACTCCAGGTCTGCCAAGACGTTCTCAATCACGTTGATTGTGTCTTGACCCGGCACCTTTTTCACGGAGATGCTGACCACTGATTCATAGGCCGAGCCCTCAATGCTAATGGCGGCGAGACTGTCTTCCGCTTCTAGCTCGCGCTCGATGGTGGCCAGTTCCGACAGCCGCACCACCCGGCCCTCCAGGCGCGTGATCGGCAGATTGCGTAGCTCGTCGAGCTGGCGAAAGCGACCGTAGAAGCGGACCTGGGCGCCAATATCGTTGCTTTCAATTTCGTCTAGGGGGACGTCTTGGTTGGCTCCGCGAATACGATTGGCGATCGCCGCAGGAGAAATCCCCAGGGCGGTGAGCTGGCGCGGGTCCATCTGAATCTGCACCACCTCATCACGAGCACCGCCGAGGCTGACTTCGGTGACGCCTGCCACTTTCTCCAGCCGGTCTTGGAGTTTTTGGGCGGCCTGGCTGAGCACCACCGGGTCCAAGTCGCCAAACAAGGCCAGGGTGATGATCGGAGCATCGCTGACGGAGACGGCCTGGACCGAGGGCTGGTCTGCATCGCGGGGCAGTTGAGCTTCTGCTTTGGACACGGCCTCCCGCAGCTTTTGGATAGATGAGTCCACATCGACATCGGTGCGGAACTCGGCGTTGATCAGCGAAAAGCCGCTGAAGGAGGCGCTGTCGAGGCTTTTGAGCCCTTCGACGGATTTGATTTCCTTCTCTAACTCGTTGGTGACTTGCTGTTCAATGGTTTCCGGGTCGGCTCCGCCCCAGGTGGTGGTGATGGAGGCGATCGCCACCTCAATTTCAGGGTTCGACTCCTTGATCATGGAGCCGTAACCCAAGCCCCCGCCCACCACCAGTAACACCGTCAGGAGAATGGCAAAGACGGTTTTGAGAAAGAGAAAACGGCTGAGGGGCGAGGCAGGTTTGGATGGGTGCCCCTGGGCGGCTGAAGCTATCGGTGCAGGGTCGGCGGATGGCGGTAATGAGGTCATGTTCTAGTTCCCCCCCTGGGTGACAAAATCAGTGTCGGCAATCTTGACCTTGGCCCCGTCTACCAGGCCGTTTTGGCCCTCCGTCACGAGCTGCTCCCCCGCCTCAACGCCTCTGAGGATTTCCCGCTGGTTAAGCCCTTCAATGCCCAGCTCCACCTGGCGCTGATCAATTTCCCCCGTTGTTTTATCTACAACAAAGGCATAGGGGACCTGGTTGCGAAAGGCGATCGCATTGAGCGGCACCACCACCGCTTCCTCCCGCTCTTCCGTGGCAATCCAAAGCGTGACGCTTTCGCCATGCTGGAGATTTTCGCCGCCGCTGGTGATGCGCGAGGTCAATTCAATGGAGCGATTGCCAGGGCTCACCGCCGGGTTCACCGCATAGACCGTTCCCTGCGCTTCCGCCCTGGCGGAAAGGCTATCGGCGGCCTGGGCTTGCCCCCCGGCACCGGAGGCCACGAGAGTGGTCTGACCCGAACGAACGTTGCTTCCCGCAGAGACAGGCAGATCCGCCGTCACTTCAAACTCGCTGGGGTCAATCACCACAATCGGGACGCGGTTGAGAAGTTCTTGGTAATTGCCGAGCTGGGACGACACCGCCTGGAGGCTGAAATACTCATTCTCGCGAATGTTGAGATAGGCGACGATGCCGTCAAGGGGCGCGTAGATGCGGGTGCCTTCGAGGGCTACCTGGGTCTGCTCCAGCCGGGCTCGGGCCGTGGCAATCTGCGACTCCACCGCCCGAAGCTGTTCCTGGGCTGAGCGCACTTGGGCCTGGGCCGAGGTGACCTGGGCCTGGGCGGCGCTGACCTGGCCTCGGGCCGCTTCCACCTGGGCAGCGGTTTCGCGAGCGCTGCGGCGGCGGCTCTCCACATCGCTGGCGGCGATCGCCCCCTGCCTCATAAAGCTTGTTGATAGCGCCGCAGTTCCCCCTCAGCAAACTCCTGGCTCGCCCGTGACTGGCCTACCTG
>JAAUQQ010000019.1 GCA_012032745.1 Synechococcales cyanobacterium RM1_1_8 | reverse complement strand
CCCGCAACGCCAGCACCGACAACTGCCCTGTGCCCTGGCCGAAAGTCAACCGATAAAGCCGCCCCTCCACCGCCTCCAGCCCCGGCGAAGTCTGTACAGTTCTCTCTCGTTCCTGGGCGATCGCAAAGACCTGCCACAAAACCGGCGCAACCTGAACCACCCACAGCGCAGCGCGCCTGAGCACCGATGCCTGAGAGCGGATCTGCCATCAGGAACTTTCCCCTCAGAATTGGAGTGTTAGGATGAATGTTGTCTAAAAGCCCGCCCCATTCAAGCTTGAGCATCGTCGGAGAGCCTGATGACCTTTGTAGCTGCCAAACCGATGACTTTGGAGGAGTACTTCGCTTACGCCGATAGTGCTGAATATGGTAGTGAAAGAACCTATGAGCTGGTGAATGGAGAACTGGTAGAGATGTCACCAGAAAGTGAGCAAAATCGCCGCATTGCAATGTTTTTGGTGGCTTACTTTTTGCAGTTGGGAATTTCGTTCCAGCAGTTGACCCTAAAAACAGAGATGGTCGTCAGTGGGGCGCGGGCCACAACCCGTTACCCAGACTTGATGGTACTCTCCGAGGACTTGGTTGAGGCATTGTCAGGGGCAAAGCGTTCGACGGTGATGTTGGATATGCCCCCGCCTCTTTTGGTGGTGGAAGTTGTGAGCCCGAGGCAGGAAGCAAGAGATTATCGTTACAAGCGCTCGGAATATGCAGCGCGGGGGATTGCCGAGTATTGGATTGTCGATGCGATCGCCCAAAAGGTCACGGTGCTCGAATGGGTCGAGGGACTCTATGAGGAACAGGTTTTTGAAGGGGATAGCGTGATTCTTTCTCCGTTGTTTGGCACTTTAAGGCTGACTGCGGCCCAAGTTTTGCAGCCCGCTTAGCCGCTCACAACCTATGGGTGAAATTTCGCTCAGGAGCAGGTCAGGCTGTGCCTCGACCAACGCTTGAATCGTACTGAGATGCTCAGACGTGAGCCAGCTCGATGAACATGAGCTGTTTTCAGCAGAGCTGTTGATCGATGGCCAGCGTTACCAGGTGGAGGCTGGAGCAATCACAGTTGCCAATGCAGCACCGCCCACATCGGTTCTGGCCCAAGGCATGGGAGCCGTGTTATTTGATGATGGCCTTTTGGATGTGACCATTGTTACGTCAGCTCAAACCATTCCCAAACATCCTCTTAGACTTTCACAAGTATCTTCAAAGACAGACAGCGACACCTTTTCCGGCACAGCCTGGCCATAACTGCCCCAATGCTCGCCCCCGTCAGGCTTGCTCCCAGCCCCAGCCACAAATTTTATTCCCCATCGATAGGGCAACCGTAGGCTAGAATTGACATGCTTTGTAACAAAAAACGGAATTTGTCATACCCCAGCCTCTGGGGTCTTCATCATGTCTCTCCCCATTCGGAACGTCGCCATCATTGCCCACGTTGACCACGGCAAAACCACCCTCGTGGATGCCCTGCTCAGACAATCTGGAGTTTTCCGTGAGGGCGAAGAGATTCCGGATTGCGTGATGGACTCCAACGACATCGAGCGCGAACGCGGCATCACGATTCTCTCCAAGAACACCGCTGTTCGCTACGGCGAAACCTTGATCAATATTGTCGATACCCCCGGCCACGCTGACTTCGGTGGCGAGGTGGAGCGGGTGCTGGGCATGGTGGATGGCTGCATCCTGATTGTCGATGCCAACGAAGGCCCCATGCCCCAGACTCGCTTTGTGCTCAAAAAGGCCCTGGAAAAGGGTCTGCGCCCGATTGTGGTGGTCAACAAAATCGACCGCGATCGCGCCGAACCCATGACCGCCGTGGATAAAGTCCTGGACCTGTTCATTGAGCTGGGGGCCGATGACGACCAGTGCGACTTCCCCTACCTCTTCGCCTCCGGCCTCGCAGGCTTCGCTGAAGAAAAATCTGGAAGATGAATTCGGAACAACATGGAGCCCATGTTTAAGGCTATCCTCGACCATGTGCCCCCCCCAGTGGGCGATCCCGAAAAGCCCCTGCAAATGCAGGTAACGACCCTAGATTACTCTGACTATCTGGGTCGCATCGTCATTGGCCGCATCCACAACGGCACCGTCAAAGCCGGTCAGCAAGCCGCTTTGATCAAGGACGATGGCAGTATCCAGAAGGGCCGCATCAGCAAGCTGTTGGGATTGAAGGCCTCCAGCGCGTCGAGATTGCTGAGTCCAAGGCGGGGAATTTGGTGGCGATCGCCGGTTTCGCCGATGCCAACATCGGTGAGACGATTACCTGTCCGACGGAGCCCACGGCCCTGCCCCTGATCAAGGTGGATGAGCCGACCTTGCAGATGACCTTCTGCATCAACGATTCGCCCTTTGCCGGTCGTGAAGGCAAATTTGTGACATCGAGGCAGGTGCGCGATCGCCTCATGCGCGAGCTGCAAACCAACGTCGCCCTGCGGGTCACCGAAGGCGAAAGCCCCGACCGCTTCCAGGTCTGTGGCCGGGGCGAACTGCACTTGGGCATCTTGATCGAAAACATGCGCCGCGAGGGCTACGAGTTTCAAGTCTCCCAGCCCCAGGTGATCTACCGCGAAGTCAACGGCCAGCCCTGCGAGCCCTACGAGCTGCTCGTGCTCGACGTCAGCGAAGAAGCCATGGGCGGCTGCATCGAGCGCCTCGGCCAGCGCAAAGCGGAAATGCAGAACATGAACATCAGCGGTACCGGTCGCGCCCAGCTAGAGTTCATCGTGCCCGCGCGCGGCCTGATCGGCTTCCGGGGCGAGTTCATGCGCATCACGCGGGGTGACGGCATCATGAACCACAGCTTCTTTGACTATCGCCCCCTCTGCGGCAACCTCGACAACCGTCGCAACGGCGTGTTGATTTCCTTCGAGGAAGGCGTTGCCACCTTCTACTCCTTGAAGAATGCAGAGGATCGCGGCACCTTCTTCATCCAGCCGGGCACCAAGGTTTACAAGGGGATGATCATCGGCGAGAGCAATCGAGCCCAGGACACCGAGCTCAACGTTTGCAAAGCCAAGCAGCTCACCAACCACCGGGCTGCGGGCGGTGACGAGCTGGTCCAGCTCCAGTCCCCCATGGACATGAACCTGGAGCGGGCGCTGGAGTACATCGGTCCCGATGAGCTGCTGGAAGTGACGCCGGAGACAATCCGCCTGCGCAAACTGGACAAGAAGAAGCTGGCCAAGCGCTAGGTTTAAGGTTGTGGGGTTGGCCGGGAGCCAACCCCGCCGCTGGCGGGCCAATCAACCAGCCTAGCTGGCCAAATAGGCCTGGAACTGCGAGCCCAAATTGCGTAGGCCAACCAAGGCTTCGCGCTCTAGCTGCCGCACCCGCTCCCGGCTGAGATCCAGGGTTTTGGCAATTTGGGTCAACGTCATCACATCGCCGCCATCTAGGCCGTAGCGCAGGCGGATGACCTGCTGCTGTCGGGGATGGAGCAGATGGAGAATGCGCTCTAGGTCACTTTTGCGGCCCAGCTCCTGGTACAGCCGTCGCTGCACTCGCCTGAGCTTTTTGAGCTTATCGCCGATGTGAATGGGTAGGCGGATCGTCCGGCCCTTGTCTGCGATCGCCCGCGTAATCCCCTGGCGGATCCACCAGTAGCAATAGGTTGCGATGTCAAGTCCAGATCGCCCTTTGGTTCTCAAAACGTTGGCGTTGAGATGCAATTACTCAGGTCGTTCAGTCTGAGTTGATCGCACGTCGCTGAGCGATACATCGCTGCTTCAGCGGCCTGGTAAAGAGGGTCCAGATCCACTTCTCCGGCAGCCTGTGCTGCAACCCCAAAGTTAAAACGAGGAGAGACAAAGACCT
Organism: Synechococcales cyanobacterium RM1_1_8; assembly: GCA_012032745.1. Taxonomy (GTDB): domain Bacteria; phylum Cyanobacteriota; class Cyanobacteriia; order PCC-9006; family JAAUQQ01; genus JAAUQQ01. The sequence goes on along the minus strand of JAAUQQ010000019.1, from coordinate 22,726 downwards.
CTGGGCTGACTTCTAGGGACTCTTGTGCGAGGCGAGCCAGCAACTGTTGAAGCTGTCGGCGAGCACTGTCTAGCTCAGTGTTGTATAAGCCAATGACAAATTCCTCTCCCCCCCAGCGACCCACGACCTGATCGCTGCCGAGGGCTTGGCTGAGGGATTGGCCCACATGGCGAAGCAAGCGATCGCCAATGCGGTGACCATGGCGACGGTTGATCGAGCGAAAGTCTTGGATCTCCACGCTGGCCAAACAAAAGGGCCGTCCCGTTTGATGGGCGCTCTTCAACTGTTGCTGGAGCATCCGACTCGATTGCTGATAGTTGAGGATGCCAGTGAGGGGGTCTGTTTGGAGAATGCGCTGCAGCAACTTCGAGCGCTCCAGGCGATTCAAAACCCTGACCACCAGTTCAGGCCCGGCGATGGGTTTGGGCACAACGTCATCGGCTCCAGCTCCAAAGACCTGACTGACGATATCTGCGCCAGCATGGGCTGTGAGAATCAAGATCGACAGGTTGCTCCAGCGCTCATCGTTGCGCACCACTTGGCACAGCTCAATCCCGCTCACATAGGGCATCTTGACATCGAGGACGAGCAGGTCCGGCTGGGTTTGTTCCAAAACCTGCCAGAACATGCGGGGGTCTTCTAGGGTCGTCACGTCAAATCCCCAGGGAGACAACAATTGCTCTAGGGTCGCCAAGATGACGGGATCATCGTCCACAATGAGGATGCGTCCTGCATTGGCCTCCATTTGCCGGAGGGCGGTTTGCATCGATGTGAAAACCTGCTCAGGGGCAACGGATTTATCAAAGAATCGTTGTCCACCGCTGCGGGCGATCGCCAGTCGTTGTTCAAGATCGTTTTCTGCGCTCCAAATGAAGGCGGGTAGGGGCGGCTGGTAGGCACTAAGTTCTTCAAGAAACTTGAAGCTTGCTTGGGAAGAGCTAATGCTGGGGTCCAAGACCACGGCTCGGGGCAGTCCCTGCTTGAGTTGGCGACGGGCGATCGCCAAACTCTTCGCCTGGATCACGGTTAAATCACTTTCCTGGGCCTGGAGCGCCAAGGCATCTGCCATCGCAACATCCCCATCGACCATGAGAATGTAGTCCTGGCTGGGGGTAGGCGCTGGGTAATTGAAGTTCAAACCCGAGCCCTGGGAGGGAACAATCGCCTGGCGCAGGGCCAAAACTTGCTGTTCGGCGCTGGCGATCTGCTCTGCTGTTTTCAGATTGGCTGCATCGGATTCGCTGGCGATCGCCTGGAGCTGTTTTTCCAGCAGCCCGGCGAGGCGAGAGCCCTCCGGAAAGCCAAAGGTGCCCAAGGCCCCCTTGAGGGAATGGACATTGGTTTCCGCCTCTGCTCGCTGTTCCGACGTCAGATTCTGCTGACTGTGGGCCAACAGAGCTTGCTCAATTTGGTCGATTTGGCTTTGAATGCGAGGCTGGAACTGCTGCCAGAGATGGGCGATGGACTGTAGCACCTGGGCATCGCTGCTCTGGGCTGTGGCCTGGTCGCGGCGGTTGGGTGCCTGGCTAGAGGCGTTTCTGGCCGGTAACGGATCTGCCTGGAATGGTCCAGAGGCCCCTGTCGCAGCAGGGTTCGGCTCCAGCCTCTCATTAGTTGTCTTCAAAACAAGTTCTTCGGCTGGCCCCAGGCGATAGCCAATCCCATAGACCGTATCGATCGCAGTGCTAGCCGCCCCGACCCGCTTCAGTTTTTGGCGAATGCATTTGATATGGGTGCGCACCGCATCTTCGCTGGGGGTATCTTCGTAGGCCCAGAGGTGTTCGATCACCATGCCACAGCTAAACACACGCTTCGGGTTGCGCAGCAGCAGCTCCATTAGGGCATATTCTTTTGGCGTCAGGGGCACGAGCTGGCCGTTGTAGGTCACCTCACAGGACTCTGGATCGAGTTCCAGTGCGCCCCAGGCCAAAATGGCAGAAATTTGATCCGAGGCCCGCCGCAGCAGCGCCCGAATACGAGCCATCAGTTCTTCAAAATTGAAGGGTTTGGTCAGATAGTCATCGGCTCCAGCATCCAGCCCCAGGGCCTTTTCATGGCCGCTGTCCTTGGCTGTGAGCAACATGATGGGCAGGTCATAGTGGTGCGATCGCAGCCGCCGACAGAGGCTGACACCGTCCAAGTCCGGCAGCGAGACATCGAGCAGCAGCAGATCATAGTCAAACAGCTCGACCAAATCCCAAGCCGACTCGCCAGCAGCAGCGATTTCTACGGCGTAGTTTTGCTGGACCAGAACGGTCTCTAACGCCCTTGCGGTCAGCTCGTCGTCTTCCACAACCAGGATCTTCACTGAGTTCTTTCCATCAAGATGTCTTTGGGTCAGACTGGCTGGTCAAACCTGAGCGGCTCAGGCTCGGCAGCCCGAAAAAGTATGCAGACCTCAATCATAGACTAGGCTGGGAATCTGAAGATTTTGTGAAGCAGCCAACGCAATAGCCAAATTCACACCCAGCGCGACGGGGGATGGCCCTGGACCTGGTGCATTGCCCATTAGGACAACACACCCAGTTGTTGGTTTAACGGTTGATTTATGTGATCGTGATTTATGTGATCACCGTCGGCTTGTCGCGCCCTGTCATTTGCTTAATCTTCGCAATCCCATCGGCGATGGTGATCAGCTCAGCCAGGGCGCCTGGGGATCCTGGCCCTGCTTGCTCACCTGGGCTTCGTAGCTCTCCAGGTACAGGCGCAGCGTCGCCCCCGCCGTGCCCGTGCCGGAGAGGCGGAAGATGATGCGGGAGCCATCGGTGAAGCCGATGCGGATGCCCTGCTGCATCGCAACGCTGCCATCGATCGGATCGGTGTAGCTAAAGTCGTCGGCAAAATCGACGCGGTAGCTGCCAAATTGCTGACCCGCCAGCGTCGGCAGTAGCGCCCGCAGGTTCTCCATCAGCTGGTTAGCAGGCTCGCTGGCCACCTCTTCATAGTCATGGCGGGAGTAGTAGTTCTGGCCGTATTCCTGCCAGTGGGCGCGGGCGATCGCCTCCACCGACTCCTGCCGCGCCGCCATGATATTCAACCAAAACAGCACCGCCCAGAGACCATCCTTCTCCCGCACATGGTCGGAGCCGGTGCCAAAGCTCTCTTCGCCGCAGAGGGTGACCTTGCCCGCATCCATCAGATTGCCAAAGAACTTCCAGCCCGTGGGGGTTTCGTAGCAGTCCAGGCCCAGCTTGGCGGCGACGCGATCGGCGGCGGCGCTGGTGGGCATGGAGCGGGCGATGCCCGCCAGGCCGGATTTGTAGCCAGGGACCAAGGTGGCATTGGCGGCGATCATCGCCAGGCTGTCGCTGGGGGTGACAAAGAAGTTTTGGCCGAGGATCATGTTGCGATCGCCATCCCCATCGGACGCCGCGCCAAAGTCCGGCGCATGGTCCCCAAACATCACCTCCACCAGGTCATGGGCATAGACCAGATTGGGGTCCGGATGCCCGCCGCCAAAGTCCTCCAGGGGCACGCCATTCTGTACCGTGCCCGCCGGAGCCCCCAGGCGTTGTTCAAAAATTTCCTTGGCGTAGGGGCCTGTGACCGCATGGAGGGAATCGATGCAGAGGCGGGTGCCGCTGCGGATCAAGCTGCGGATGGCATCGAAGTCAAACAGCGACTCCATCAGCTCAGCGTAGTCGGCCACCGAGTCCACCACCTGGACCGTCATGTCACCGAGCTGGGTTTCGCCCAAGTCATCGAGGCTGACATCGTTGGCTTCGAGGATTTTGTAGGCGGTCATCGTCTTTGTGCCCGCGTAGATCGCATCGGTGACCTTCTCCGGAGCGGGGCCGCCGTTGCCCGTGTTGTACTTAATGCCAAAGTCGCCATCCGGGCCGCCGGGGTTGTGGCTGGCGGAGAGGATAATGCCGCCAAAGGCGCTGTATTTGCGAATCAGGCAGGAGGCAGCGGGGGTGGAGAGGATGCCGCCCTGGCCCACCATGACCTTGGCGAAACCATTGGCCGCCGCCATTTTGAGGATGACTTGGATGGCCTGGCGGTTGTAGAAGCGCCCATCGCCGCCCAGGACCAGGGTGCTGCCTGGAAAGTCTTCGAGGCTGTCGAAGATGGCCTGGACGAAGTTTTCTAGGTAGTTGCGCCGCTGGAAGGCTGTGACCTTTTTGCGCAGGCCCGAGGTGCCGGGCTTTTGGTCATCGAAGGGCTGGGTGGCGACGGTATGGATGTTCATAAAATGGGATTTGTAGGGCGCGATCGGGGGAGCTGGGTTTAGCTTGGCTTGAGTCCGCAGGGTTGAGCCTACAGAGCCGGGGACTGTGAGTCTAGTTTGCCTGAATACGGTCGAGAGATTAATAGGCGACAGGTGCTGAAGGCAGGCAACCCGCTCGGAAAAGCTGCCTTTCGGAAGGGAAAGTCCACGGTAGGGACGTTCCGCCGAACGTGCTGCAAAGCAATCTCGTTGGCCTAGCTGGATGAACAGCGCTTCATCCCGACCCTGCCCACCTTAGCGATCGCCCTTCCCCATCTTCCTCAAATCCTGCACCGAATTGCCCACGCCCTGGACCACGCCGCGCCCCACCAAACCAATCCCCCGCCCCACAATCTGGGTCAAGAGATAGACCACCGCCGAGCCCGCCCACTTCGTTAAAACCTCCAGGCGAGGCGCAACGGCATCGCGCACCTCTAGGGCCAGGGTTACCACCTGTTGGAAGGTGTTGAGCTGGGCCATTTCCTGCCGCCGGGGGGCATAGACCGCAGCCTTGGTGATGCCGCAAATCCCGCCCGCTTCTGGAGGCTCGCTGAAACGCAGCAGCCCATAGCGACTTTCATAGATGTCCTGGGCTTCTTGGAAGCGCGAGGCCACCCGATATTTCCAGGAGAGGTTGTTACGAAATTTCTCAATCTCCCGCGTGGACAGCAGCCGCTTGTCATAGAAGCTTTGCTTGATCCCATCCACATCGGCAAAGTTATTTAACAGCGGCTGGACGATCGCATTGGCCATCTGAATCAACAAGTTTTCGGCCAAAAGCCCCAGCCGCGCCATGGCTTCGGGCGATTCTGGCCGATAGTCCACCCCATCCAGCGCCACGGGGGTTCCGAACAGCAGTGTCGAAAACAGAATTTCTACACCGGGGATATGGCGAAAAATGGCGGCTTCCACATTGGGTTGTTCCTGCAACAAAAACGGCATTAGCTCCACCGGACCATCGGCGAGTTGCAAGTGAGAATATTTGCCGAGGAAGTCCCCCAGGGCCGTTGCCCACCAATCGCTCAGCAGGGCGGGCTGGCGATCGCCCAACTGGGCCAGCTCCAAATTCGACAGCCGCAGGTCTGTCAACAGGTCGCCCCAGCAGCGCAGCACCGTGCTCAGCAGTTCCTGGCGTTTGGCGGCATTGAGGATATCAATTTCCTGGGGCTCCCCGGTGAGGTTGACCAAGCCGGGGGGCAGGCGCTGGATGATCTGTTCAAACAGCATGGCCTGGAGCTGAGGTCCGTTGGCCTGGGGGTAGGCGGCGAGGGAGGGGGGGCCACCGATGATTTTATTGGGGTCGGAGGCGGGGTTAGGCGCGGGGTTAGGCGCGGGGTTGGCGCTGAGGTTAGGGCTGGCGCTGGGCTGGGCACGGCCTGGATCGAGCGATGCTCCTACGGGGGTTGGCCAGGGGGTTGGCTAGGGGGGTCGTCAGGGGCACTGATGAAGTCATCTCCAACTCCCAGGCCGGGGCGCTGCGATCGCCCACAGCGGCCAAGGCTCGGCCCGAAAACCGGCCCAGCAGCCAGCCCGTCGTCCGCAGTTCCCGCCTGGCCCCATCCAGCCAGATGCGGTCCACCCAGGAGGCTCGCGATCGCTGGCGATCGAGCTGCGCTAAACGCTGATTGACCTGGATTAGTCCAGAAGCGACGGTGCCGCTCCAAGGGCCTAGTTTAGACAGCCTGGTCGGTTGGAGTTCGGCGAATTGAGGCTGGGGCCGATGCAGCGGTGCAGTACCAGAATTGCTGGGGAGCGGGGCTGGGGAGCTGGGGGCTGGGAAGCTGGGGGCTAAACGATCGCCCAGGGTCCAGATCTGTTGCCCTCGGCGCAGGCGCAGCAACACCTGGATCAGTTCCTCCAGGGATTGATTTCTGGCCCAATAGCCCGCCAGACCCTGGCGCTGGCTCCAGAGGCTGAGGCTGGCGGGATGTTGATACTCCAGACCCAGCAGGGGCAGCTTGGGGTGCTGGGCTTGGAACTGGGCGATCGCCGCTGCCAGTTGCTCTAGCTCTAGTCGCTCTGGGTCTAGTTGCCCTGGGCTCGATTGCCCTAGGCCTGGCCCCTGGCGATCCACCATCGCCGTCAAATTCACCAGCCCGACATCGGGCGGCAACATCCCCGCTAGGCGCTGCTGCTCCAAGCACTGGGCGGCTTGGGTCAGGGTTTCGACAGCGGCGATCGCCCGCACCTCTGCCCGCTGGGCCAAGGCGGCCTCCAACCCCAGGCGCAGGATCGGATCTGGGTCAATCAGCAATACATTGAGGGGGCGTTCGACCATAGATCCCGCATCAATTCCCTGGCTAAATTCCCCCACAGATTAGCATTAAGTTTAGCTCCCTCCAGGACGGTCCCAGCCAGGTCAGCTCCCAATCTAGGCCCAATCTAGGCCCAATCTAGGCCTGAACAGCCCAGGCTTAAGGCCAAATCGCAGCCTGTAGCAAGCCATCGATCTGCTCGGTATCAATCAAGTATTTGACGATCGCATGTTCCGACTCTGGATAGGGATAGAGACGACAGTGGGGCAGCGCTCCGAGGCGCTGGGCATGGTATTCATCCAGGTTTTCTGGAGAAGCCAGGCTGGGGTCGGACTTCTGGCCATAGATAATTCGCAGGTCGGCGCTGCCCTGGTAAAGCTGACAGAGGGTGACCAAGTCGCTGTAGAGAATCGGGGGTGGGTCCGCTTCCAGGGCTTCCATCACCGACAGCCAGCGGCGATCGCCAATTTGCTTTGCCCGTGCACTATCCAAAAACGACAGCGGCCCAAAGGCAAGGATCTGTTCGACACCCAACAGTTGCCCAAACAAGATTGCGGCATAGGCTCCCATGGATTGGCCGATGGTAATCACCTTGCTGGGGGCGGCCTGGGCGATCAGCGATCGCAGCCCCAGGGCCACATCATCCACCGTCTGGCCCAAGCCCGGCACCCCCCGTTGATACCAAGCATTGAGCGGATCGCGCAGCAGGATGCGGTTGAGGGGCTGCTGGGTCAAGGCTTCCAGCTTCTTGCTGCGCCCAAAGAAGTCGAAGCGGGGCGGGCTATCCCAAGAGACAAAGCCAAAGGATAGCAGCAGCGGCGCTCCGGAGATAATCCGATCCATCAGCCAGCAGGCTTCAGTTGTCTCAACAACGCGGTTGGTCAAGGCTGCATTGGTTGAGTTTGAATTGGCTGGATTTGAATTGGCTGGATTTGAATTGGCTAATAGCGATTGTATGAGTTCTGAATTGATTGAATTTATAGAGACTGAATTGCTTAGCGCTGGGCTGGCTGCGGCTCGGGTAAAGGTTTGGGCTGCAACCTGGGGTTCGGCCTGGGCCTGGGTCGGATTTTTATAATCGAATTGATTGGGAAAAGCAAAGTTAGAAAAGGACACCGCAATGGAAACATCCAAGGCTTTAACTTGATGCCACCAGCCCACGGGAACGAAGATAATTTCCCCCGGCTCCAGCACCGTTTCAATCACATCGGCATCTTCAAACAGTGGGTATTCTTCCAGGTCTAGCTGCTCCAAATCCACCTGACTGAACACGCCAATGTGGTTATAGACCAGGGGCGTATCCGTCGGCGACACCAGCCGCCAGCGCTTGCGTCCATGGAAATGGGCCATCATCACATTGAGGGGATCGTGGTGCAGCGGCGTGACCGTGCCCGCCGGGCCAAACCAGAAAAACACCTGCTGGTTGGTCTTGGCCGCATCAAGAAAATCCGGCATGTTTAGATCATCTAGCAGTCCTTTGAGTGACGCTTTTTCCAGGTTGCGATTGTTGGCGACCATGTAGAGATCATTGGTTTCACCAGCGGCTAGGACGCGATCGGCGTAGTCCGCCAGCGTCATCGTTGTTTTGTGCTGGAAGGTATTGATTTCATAGTTGGGATCGGCATTGCGCCCCAGTTGGACTTCCACCTCAGCCTGGCCATATTCAGCCTTGAGATAGTCCGGCGTCCATTTGGCCAGGGCGGGCCAATCCTGGAGCATCTCTGTCAAGATAACAGGGGTGTTGGTGGCATAGTAGCGATCTAAAAATTCCTGCTTGCTGACGCGGGGGCGGCGTTCGATCTGGCGGCCCTGGGCGGAGAGTTTGCGGACCTTGCGCTGGACGGCCATGACCGATTCCAGCTTTTGCAGCCGCTGGAGTTCGGGGGTGAGGGGTTGAGCGGGGGCCAGCCGCTGGAGGGTCTGAACATCGGCCTGGGCATGAGTGCTCGCAGGGCCTGGGCTGCCAGGTCTGCATCGATGTCCTTTTCGACCATGGCTTGGAGCAGGGCAGCATCGGTGCAGCCCCGCTGTTTGTTTTCGATCAGCCAGTCGCGCCAGCCCGGCTCAAGGGCATCGAGGGCGCTGGGGGGAAGCTGGCGGCGGCTCGGTTGCTGGGCTGGGCTCATGGTCGGGGGGATCCTGTTGCTCGTCGTCACATTCCGGGGGGGCAAGCTCTTCTGATTGTAAGAGGCCTTGGGAGTGGAAGCGATTGTCTAGGGCATCTAGGGCGATCGCCCTGAACAACCGCGCTTAAATCCCCCGGTAGATTCAGCGGATGGCAAAAACATCCCCGAGATGATGGCCTGTATTTTAGCCTGGGCGATCGCCGCTGAGGCCTGTGGAGCGCCTTTTAAGGTTTCGCGATTCCCCTGGGAGATGGCCGTGGGGGGACATGGCACGACAATGCCCCTAGCGAATGGGTAGGGCGATCGCATCGATCAACGTCAAAGTCAGATCCACTTCGGGATCAATCACAAACAGCTCGGCCTGTTTGCGACCGTTGAAGACGCCGAAAATGGCCCCCGCACCGACTCCACCCAACACCTCAATCGCTTCAATTTTGCGATCGCCCGTCACCCCAGAAATCACCGCTGCGGCCCCGGCCCCGATCGCCGCATCCCGCACAATACGACCGGCGCTGGCCCCCTCGCGAATGACTTCCGTGGTGGTGATCACCTGGGAGGTTGCCGCCAGGGCATAGGTTTCGCCGCTGGCAAGCTTGAGTTGTTGTGCAATGAACTGTGCCCCGTTGTCATCGGATTCGAGCACCCCTACCACCTCGCTGCCGACAGGCACCAACAGGCCACCGGCGGAGGTTTGGATGGCCTGGGCCGTGGTTAGGGTGACCGGGACGGGGTTCGGTTCATTGGGGGCAACGTAGATTTTTTCCGCAGCTTCGTAGCGCACGGTCAGGCTTGTGCCTGCGGGAATCTCCACGGGCGCATTGGTGATGGGCGTATTCGCGGGGGGCAGGCTGGCCAGGCGGGCCACATAGGGAGAGCTGAGGGCCGTGACCTGGGACTGGTTGCTCAAGGCTTGGTAGATGAACGCTGCCACTTCCCCACGGGTGGCGCTGCGGTTGGGGTTGAGCTGGTTGACAATGGGATAGTTGACCACCAGATTATTGTCGCTGGCGGCGGCGATGCTGCGGCTGGCATAGCTGGGAATGGCGGCGGCATCTTGGAAGAGGCTGAGACGATCGGCGATCGCCCCTGGGGCTCATAGCCCAGCCCGTTGGCCAAGGAAACCAAGACCTGGACCCGAGGAATATTTTCATTGGCGCGGAATTCGTTGCCGGGATAGCCGCTCATGAAACCGCTGCTGTAGGCGGTGGCGATCGCCGGAGCCGCCCAAAAGTTGGCATTGACATCGCTAAAGGGTTGGTAGCTGCGCACCGTCGCCACCCTCGGAAAGGCTTTGCGCACCATGGCGGCATATTGGGCGCGGGTGACGGGCTGTTCGGCCTGGAAGCTGCCATCGGGAAAGCCAGTGATGATCTCCAGCTCGGACAGGGCTTGGATGTAGTCGCTGGCCCAGTAGCCGGGCGGAATGTCATTAAATTGGGCCTGGGCGGGGGCGCTGAACCAAAGGGGCGCAGCCAGGGCAGCGCCAAGGGCTAGGGCCTGGATGGAGCGGGGCTTCGGTGTGTGGATTTGAAAAGCACGAACGGATAAAGAGCGAGATCGCATGGCGTTTTCCTGATATGGAGCAAGCACGCCGGAAATGTTATGGGTTATTGAAGCCTTGGAGCCGCAGATGTTCCTGGCGGTCATGGATCGCCGGGTCTATGGATCGCCGAGCCCATGGACCACAAACCCCATCGACCGCCAAACCCGTTGCTAGCTCAACCGATCCAAAATTAAATTGGCAGCGCGATCGCAGGCCCCCGGCTCCCCCAGGGCCTGGCGCATCCGGCCATAGCCCGCCAGCAGCTCAGCCCGCCCGGCCTGGGTCAGCAACAGCTTGGCCTCTTGGTAAATGCGATCGGCGGTGGCCTCTTCTTGCAGCAGCTCCGGCACCACCGGCTCCATCGTGATCAGATTCGGCGGCGACATGTAGGGAATCGAAAACCGCAGCAGCTTGCGGGCCACCCAGGCGGTCAAGGCGCTGAGGCGATAGACCACCACCTGGGGGACGTTTTGCAGGGCAATTTCTAGGTTGGCGGTGCCGGATTTGGTGAGGGCGAGATCGGCGGCGGCGATCGCCTGCTGCTGGGTTTCGACCAAGGTGGCCCGCAGGCCGTATTTGGCGATCGCGCCTCCAGGGCCGGGCGATATTTCTCCAGGGCCAGGGGAATCCAATAGTGAATCCGCCCATCCTCCGCCTGGAGCCGCTGGGCCGCTGCAAACATCGGCGGCAGCAAATACTTCATCTCCTGGGCGCGGGAAGCGGGCAGCAGGGCAATGGCGATCTGGTCCGGGGGAATGTTCAGGGCGGCTCGGGCACTGGGGCGATCGGGGTGGGCCGCCAACTGATCCACCAGGGGATGGCCCACATAGGCCACCGCTGCGCCCTTGCCCTCGTAGTAGCGCGCTTCGCCAGGAAAAATCGCCAAAATCTGATCTGCAAAGCCCACAATCTGGGTCGTGTTGCCATCCCCAAAGGACCAAACCCACTCCTGGGGCGCGATGTAGTAAAAAATCGGCAGGGTTTTCGATTGCTGGCGCAAATAGTTGCCAAAGACAATATTCGGCGTCATGTAGTCAATCATCACCGCGCCATCGGGCAAATTTGCCTTCAGAAACCGCTTGGTGCGACGCTGGAGCAGCAGCGTCGGCAAGACATAGGGCAGGGATTCCACCAAGCCCATGGAGCCGATCGCCGTCGTATTGCCAATCAGCTTGGCCCCGGCAGCGGCCATGCGATCGCCCCCCAGGGCAACAATCTCCAGCTCAATGCCCCGGCGCGCTGCCTGCCGCCCCAGGGCCGCCACCAACAGCGAGCCCTGCAAATCCCCCGAGACCTCGCCGGTACTAATAAAAAGTCGCTTCACAGCCTCAATCCTTGTCTGCACCATCCCAGGGCTGGCTTGGCCTCACCCTAGCTCAATCTCGCCCTGGACCGAATCTTGGACCACTCCGGGGACCGAGCTTGGGTCGATCGTGACCCAAGCTCGGTCCCAGGCTCACGACTTACCCGGCACCATCCCCCGTCGTCCAGGAGCCTGGCTCGACGTTTTGGCAAAATGATACAGGTGGCGCACCAAATCCACATGGAGCAGCGGCTCCAACTCCCGCAGGCCCTCCTCCAAGGCGCGATTGTTGCGAAACAGAATCCGATAGGCCTTTTTCAGCGCCCGATAGGTCGCCCCATCCTCCAGCTCCTGAACCCCAGCCCGTTTGAGGCCCAAGACATTCAAGGTGCGCACCCGCGCCGGGCTGCCCTCCACCAGGGTGAATGGCGGCACATCGCGATCGATGCGGCTCATGGCCCCCACCATGGCCAGCTTGCCCACATGGACAAACTGGTGGAATCCAGACATGCCGCCAATCACCGCCTGGGATTCAATCTCCACATGGCCCGCCAGGGAGACCGCATTGGCAATCACGATCTTGTCTTGCAGCACACAGTTATGGGCCACATGGACATAGGCCATCAGCAGGTTGCCATTGCCGATCCGGGTCATTTCGCCGCCCTTGGTGGCGCGGTTGATCGTCACACATTCGCGAATGCGGTTGTCATTGCCGATCTGGACCAGGGTTTCATCGCCGGAATATTTCAAATCCTGGGGCTCCAAGCCCACCACGGCCCCCGGAAAAATCCGATTGCGTGCCCCAATTTCGGTCCAACCATCGATCACAACATTGGCACCCACCTGGGTTCCTGGACCGAGCTTGACCCGCTCACCGATCGAACAATGGGGACCAATCTGGACTGTGGGATGGATCTCAGCGCCGGGATGCACCACGGCTGTGGGATGAATCTGGGGCGTCAAAGCAAGGAAACTCCGCTCGGAAACTGCGCAGGAACTCGGAATCAAGGCCCCGGATCGGACCCAGGGATCGGACAGGATAATTGGGTTATTTGCGATCGCGCCCACCAGTCGTGGGCCTCGCTAAACATCCATCAGCGAGAACATCAGCTCGCCGCTGGCCACCCGCTGACCATCCACAAAGGCTTCACCCTGGAGCTTACCAAAGCGCCGACGTTTGATACTGATCAACTCCACCTTGAGGATGAGCTGATCACCGGGAACCACGGGACGGCGGAACCTGACCTTATCGATGCCCGCAAACACAAACAGCCCCTCGGGCAGGTCCGGCAACTGCTTGACCACGATGCCACCCACCTGGGCCAGGGCTTCGACAATCAGCACGCCGGGCATCAGGGGCGTCTCGGGGAAATGTCCTTGGAAATAGGGCTCATTAATCGTCACATTTTTGATCGCGGTGGCCGATTTGCCCGGATCCATCTCGATCACGCGATCCACCAGGGCAAAGGGATAGCGGTGGGGCAGCAGGCCCCGAATGGTCTCCGCAGAGATGGGCAGGGCATCGGCAGATGAAGTCATGCAGGTCAGGGGAAAAGGGCAAGTCGTGGGACAGCGCAGCAACACTAACCCAGACTAAGGCTGCCCCATCCTTCGATTTGAACCCCCTCAAATCGCCAAGGGCTGGGGCATCAAAGCTGGAGCATCAAAGCTGGGTCAAGCAAAGCCGAGACTCTAGCTGCTGGGCAAACTGGGTATGGAGGCTGTGGCTGGCTTTGTAAGCGAGGTAGTGAGCCCGAGGCAAACGCCCCAGCAGGCTCAGATCCCCCACCAGATCTAAAAGTTTATGACGGGCGGGTTCATTTGCAAATCTTAGGGGAGGGTTGATCCAGCGATCGCCCTCGCAAACCAAGGCATTGTCCAAACTGCCCCCCTGGATCAGCCCCCTGGCCTGGAGCTGTGCAATCTGGTCCGCAAAGCCAAACGTCCTCGCCGGGGCAATGTCGCGCCGGAAGGAATCCGGGGTCAATTCCAGGCTGTGCCATTGGTTGCCGATCGCCCCCTGGGGAAAATCGATGCCATAGGTGAAGCGCAGGCGATCGGCGGGCAGGGCGGTGACAAAGGCATCGCCCTGGGCCAAAGTAAAGGGCTCGGTCAAGCAGCGATCTGAAATCAGCTCTGGCTGGGATGGGGCTGGATCTCGCTGGTGGTCTGAATCTAGCTGGTGGCCGACTTCGCTCAGACCGACCTGGGCGATCGCCTCGGCCCAATCCCGCGCCGAGCCATCCAACAGCGGCAGCTCCGGCGCATCGACCTCAATTTCCGCATCATCCACCCCCATCGCCACCAGCGCCGCCAGGAGATGCTCCACCGTCCGCACCCGCGCCTCACCCAAAACCAGCTCCGTCGAAAGCTGAGTCGGCTGCACAGCAGCCAACGTTGCCGGAACCTGGAGCTGTCCCGGCAGATCCACACGCCGAAACCACCGCCCACTGCCCAGGGCAGCGGGCTTGACGGTCACCTGGCTAGGCAGACCGCTGTGCAGGCCCACCCCCCGCTGGGTAAAGCTGGCGGCGAGGGTACGCCGGGCAGACAGAGCGGTGGGGCTGGTTGCGATCGAGCTGGTTACGGTGGAACTCGTGACGCTGGAATCAAACGCGATAGAGCGGGTTGCGGCCATGGTAGAAGCAGGCGATGCCTGGGGTTGGGCGAAAGCAGCAGGGGTGGACGAGGGGTCCATGGAGATGCAATTATCCTAGCCTGGGTTCCCAAGATTGCCTGGGTTTGTGGCTGGGTTGTTTCTCGTCGGGTTGGAGAAAGCCGCGATCGTTGGGATATAATGCCCTCATCTGCGGATGTAGTTCAGTGGTAGAACGTCAGCTTCCCAAGCTGAATGTCGTGAGTTCGAGTCTCATCATCCGCTTTAGGCCCCACATTCTTTCAGCTCCAAAGTCGCCTAGAAGCACGACTCTCTGGCGACTTTGGTTCATCAATTTACTCAAATCTTGCAGTACCCATGGACTACTACCATTGCAGCAGACCATTGCAGCAGAGGAGCCCATATCCCCAGCGCAGCCCAGGCAGCCCCCTGAAGTGAAATGACATGCAAAAAGCCTCAAGGCTCACGCCCTGGGCTTTTTGAACAACAACCCTAAGAGGATGTTTGAGAATTCGCCAAAGCCAGCGATTCTATACCCAACAGGCTAGGCCTTGCCCGCTTTTTGATCAAACTACGGGCTATGGGCACCATCAGCTACAGCCAAAGCCATTCTCAAACATCCTCTAACGCTCGTCCAAAAGAAGCGGCAAGCATGGTTGGCCAACTTCAACCGGTTCTAAGCTGTCTATGTTCCCGTGCCTTGGTTGGGAGCGCCGGGCGTCTCAGAGCGAGCACCAGGGGCTTCGGGAGCAGCACCATCACGGGTGTCCATACTTGTTCCCTTGCCAGTCTTGCGCTCGGAGCCCTTAAGCGGCGTTTGCTGGCCTGCATCTACCTGAGAATTACTCCCTTGAGCATCGCTATTGTCAGGGGTGACATTGATAGATTCGTCGTTCATGGATTAAACTCCTACAGAATTTGAAATCGAGTTATCTCTTAGTTCAAAGATTTGACCTAAGCTCTACTTAGCTCAAACCTAGCTAACTTTTTCTTCCGCTGCCTGTGCCCTTAGAAATATGTTCAGAAGTAGCCCTCAGCCCACTCAAGTGGATGTTTAAGAACGGCCTTAGCGATAACAGAGAGATTTCATCATGGATTTAGCCCAAATAGGCTGATTGAGCAACAACATGCAAAGACAGATAACTGGAAAAGAATTAGATCAACTAGTTGATTTACTTTGTCTTTGAGATTCAGCTCATCCTTCAGAGAGAGGCATCCCATCCTCCCTTACATTATTCTGTTGAGAGTTGAGGCAAATCGGAGCTTTTAGAACTTATCAATCTAAGTTGCAAAAAGTTTGATGTGCCACAATAATGTCGAGCAAAACCAAGGAGAAACCCATGAGTACATCCGATCGCATTGAAGCAACAGTCAAAAACGTTGAAGGTAAGGTTCAAGAAGCTGCTGGAAAGGCTACTGGCGATAGCTCTGCTGAAGCGGAAGGTAAAGCAAAGCAAGTAGAAGCCAGTGCTCAGCACGCAAAAGAGGATGCTAAAGACGCGGTCAAGGATGCGATTGACTAGCGTTTGCTGACCCATCATTTGATTTGAATCGTCTTTCAATGAAAAATGGATATCGTCGATTTACTGGATAATTCTAGACGGTGACTCGATGCAGCAAGGCTGATTGCTCATACAATTGAGGGAGCATCTATCGAGACCAGTCAGCCTAGCAAAACCATTCTTTCAAATTGATGGTCTTAGCAGCCAGCCATTGCCCTTAATTGGCAATGGCTGGCTGCCGTTGTAACATAAGAAACACATTGACACTGAGTCATTGACACTGAGCCACTGATTCTAGCCTAGCTGGAAAGCCGATGCTGTACTTTGATCGTATTGCCTCTTTCAGAAAAGCTTAAAACTCATTTTCCCAAGGAAACAAAGTAAGATAAATCAGATACAGAAAAACGTGAAGGATGCAAATTTTCCATGACCTCCCTTGAACTGCAATCCAACTTTTGGTTTTACTGGGCAAGCTTCTGTGGAATCATCATGACTGGCTACTTCTCAGCAGCTTCTAGTCTATATTGGCTAATGTACTCCAATGGGAAAAATAGGATTTCAGAGGGTATCTCAGGGGCTCAAGCAGAGATTGCTCAGCATAGGCGCAAGAGTATGATCAAAGATGACATCAAACTATCTGTGGCTTCCGTAACGATATTTTCTCTCGGTGCTGCGCTATTCATGCATTTTTATGACCTCGGCCTCACCCGAGTCTACCTAGGATGGACACCCATAGATCTAGGCTACATCGCCTTTAGTTATTTGTTTGTCCTCATCCTTCAGGATACTTGTTTTTATTTTATGCACCGCTTGTTCCATTTACCTCGATTGTTTGCCTGTTCCCATCAAGGCCACCATCAATCTCGACCTCCCACACCCTGGACATTTTTGGCTTTAGAGCCCATCGAAGCAATCGGGCAGATGGGTCTTCTACTGGGAATAACGTTTATCTTGCCCCTGCATCTGGGTGTTTTGGTAGCCGTTCTGATCACGATGACGGTTTGGTCCATGGGGAATCACTTAGGACTCAAGATTGTTTCCCGTTCTCGGAATAGCCGATGGTGGGGACAATGGTTCATTGGCTCTAGTCACCATTTGGTTCATCACCAGCGGTATAGTCTACACTATGGCCTTTATTTCACTTTCTGGGATAAACTGTTGGACACTCAAGATCATAGCTATGAAAGTCAACGGCAGCAGCTTTCCCCAAATAGCTGAATTGAGTGGCTTTCAAAAGCATCTATTCACCTATAGGTGGATAGAGATGTCCTTGGGGCCTGCTAGCTTTACTCTAAATTCGGTGCTTAAACAAAGGACGCCATGGTTCCCCTACGCGACGAAAACCCGATTAGGATTACGCCCTATGTGACCTATGGCTTAATCGCAATCAACGTCGTGATCTTTCTCTATGAATGGAGTCTCTCCCCTGAGCAGCTTAACGCTTTATTCTATCACTGGGCTCTAGTTCCGGCTCGTTTGACAGTCAGCTTAAATACCAGCTTTCCCCATTTTCTAGGAGAAGCAACTCGACTCATATCCGCTCAGTTCCTCCATGCTGGATTCTTACATCTTGGGGGAAACATGCTGTACTTATGGATTTTTGGCAACAATTTAGAGGAAGACTTTGGCAGAATCAAGTTTCTCTTGTTCTATCTAGTGTGTGGGCTACTGGCTGCCCTGGTTCAATGGTGGTTTGATCCCCTATCGGAGATTCCTAGTTTGGGGGCGAGTGGGGCGATCGCGGGAGTCATGGGAGCCTATGTTTTCCGCTATCCGAAGGTGCGCATCATCACAGTTATTCCTATCTTTCTTTTCTATTTTTTCACAGTGCGCATTCCTGCTGTTTTATTCTTAGGCTTCTGGTTCATTCAGCAGGCCCTCTACGGAGTTGCCAGTTTGGAAGCACCTGCCACGGTCGGCATGGAGGGGGGAGGCATTGCCTACTGGGCCCATGCTGGGGGCTTCGTCATTGGTGCTGTCATTGCCTGGTTTTTAGGATTATTTGAGCATCACCTTGACTATAATGAAGGTGGGGGTAGGAAATCATAGGCTAGCAGTCAGTCATCACTCATTAATTTACCCATCCAATCTATTTTTCTACCCACTGGCACTACTCTACAAAGTTTGATTTATGAAGTTTGTTTTGGACCCATCAATTCAGACTAAGATCCGGCGTATGAAGGCCAGGGTGCGTTGGCGAGAGTCTCCCCTCCAGGCCTTAAACATAGATCAAACTCGCCTACATTTAGACCTAAATTTAGATATTACCGACGATGCTGCGATCGCAGCATCGTCGGAAGGTAATGCTGCTCCCCACCCATTCTCATTTCTAGCCCTGGGGGACAGCGGCTCTCGCTCTTACTACAACGATAATCCCCAGCGTCGAGTGGCCGAAGCCATGGTGGCCCAAAGCAAAGGTTGTCGGTTTGTTCTACATACGGGTGATGTAGTCTACCTTGTAGGCTCCCGCGAGCAATATCCCAAAAACTTTATTGAACCCTATAGAGAATTTTTGCTAGGAGGTGAATCGCCTCGAAGTATCGCCTATGACGCCATGTGCTTTCGCTTGCCATTTCTACCGGTATTGGGAAACCATGATTACTATGATTTACCTGTAATTTTTGGCTTTCTCCTCCAGCTTGTAGCGCCCCTACGTCGTCTTTTACGCAATCAAATCAATCTAGATATTGGCTGGCACGGCTCTTTTCAGGGCGATGCCTATGCTCGCGCTTTCCTAGACTACTTAGCAGCCCTTAATGACAAGCAGTTGCACAAGCATCTACAGAAAAATTATACAGCAATATTTAATCAGCATCGCTGCTTGCGCTATCAACCTGGCACCTTTACTCGCTTGCCAAATCGCTACTACCAGTTTCGCCAGGAAGGCATCGACTTTTTTGCCTTAGACTCCAACACCTTTAATGCTCCCCTTCCCCTAGCAGCAGATGAGCATGGGAAGCAGCATCGACGGGAACTGGTTGCCCAAAGGGAGGAGAATCTATTGCTTAAGCAGGCCTTGCTCCAAGAGAGTCTATCGTTAGACGGCCAGAATAGAATCCAAGCCAGTCGGTTAGCAGATCACTATGCAAAACTAGAGCAAATTGAAGAACAACTTCGGGATATTGATAAGCAGCTCAATGATGCTCTCTCAGCCAACGTGACCGACCAAGAACAGCTCAATTGGTTAATCCAGGGACTGATTGATTCCTGGCGAGATGAAGCTGCCAGGGGACGGGTGCTGTATTTTCACCATCCCCCCTACGTCACTGAAACAAGTAAATGGGCTCAGGGGCAAACCTTAGCCATTCGCCACCGTTTGCGTCAGGTGTTTGACCAGGTTTCATCTGCTGTCCTGGAACGCGTTGAAGCGCGTTCTTTAGTCGATTTGGTTATTTGCGGTCATGCCCATTGTTTTGAGTATTTGCAAACAGGGGAAACGGGTCATGGCGATCGCCAAATCCACTGGCTGGTCTGTGGTGGCAGTGGCTTCAGCCTGCGGCGACAGCGTCTCGAAGGCCCAGATCTTTGTGAGCCCAACGGGGCGGGCGAGCAAAAAGTTGTAGCAACCTCCAAGCTGTTTATTGGACGTGCGGGCCATGGCTCCCAAATGCAGCGCCCCTATTCTTTTGCGCGGATTGAGGTTGCTGGCACAGCTCAGTTTCCAATCTATAACATTCATCCCCAAGTTGTGGAGCGGATAGATCATCGCTGGGTTGAAACATCCCTGGCCCCCATCACTATCAACACCTCAATACCGGGCGGTGGGGTGGAGCTGAGCGCATAGCATGTTAATATTCCTAAATTTAGGTGTAGCTATGTGCCTGCTCGCTCTTGCAGGGCCTGGGGCATATAGGCGCGATCGCCCATGCGCTCCAACAGCGGCCCATATTTGCCAAAACTGACGATACTGAGGGAAGCAGCGGGGTAGTCAAGGCGATCGCGATATCGACCCAGGTCAATCCCCAGCAAGCTGCATAGAATGATCCGCAGCGTTGTCTTGTGGGAGAAAATCAAAACATTTCCATCCCTATGAGTCTCCTCGATTTCAGCAATCACAGCCATGGCACGGCTGGCAATTTGAACGGCTGTTTCACCGTTGGTGGGTGGATTCCAAGCGGGTTCCATCATCCAATCACGATACTCATCACCTAATTTCTCGTTCACTTCATCCTTAGGCTTACCCTCCCAATCACCAAAGTTTGCTTCGCGTAGGCCAGCACGAATTTTCAACTCTAATCCCGTTGCTTCCACCATGGGCTGAGCCGTAGAGCGGGCGCGCAAGAGAGGACTTGAGTAGATGGCTTGCCATGGGAGGGAAGCATAGGAATCAGCAAAGGCTTGGGCCATGGACTGCCCTGCTGCGGTTAAGGGCACATCCAAAATGCCGCAGTATCCACCATTTTGGCTAAAGGTCGTTTCGCCATGGCGTAGCAAAAAAAGTTTGAGTGGCATAGGTGGAAGGATAATGGGGGCGGTATAAACTTGGTTTAATTTATTGTGAATTGATAGGTTTTATTTGGGGAAATTTACCTCCATCAGCTTGGCCCCCATCAATATTTAATGGGGGCAATGGCGTTCCAATGCAGCCTGTGACTGATCCATTGCTGGAGTCAGGATCTAGCTCCTTAGGCTTCTGCTGGGATCTTGATGGCTTCTGCAGAATCGCGATCGCCGCCAGAACTCATCTGCTCGCCTTCGAGAAAAGAACGCAGCATCCAGGCCATTTCTTCATGCTGTTCCATCAAACCCGTCAGGAAATCCGCAGTGCCTTCATCACCATAGTTCTCGCTGCACTGATTCACATGATCTCTCAAATTACGAACAATCTGCTCATGGTCAGCGACAAGCCGAGATACCATCTCGTTGGCATTGGGCAGATCGCCAGGGTGCTCGCGCAGGCTGGCATGTTTGAGAAACCCCTCAGCGGTTCCGAGGGGATAGCCACCCAATATGCGAACTCGCTCGGCGATCGCATCAATGTTCATACTCAAGTTTTCGTAATGCTCTTCCCATAGCTTATGAAGACTACGAAACTGAGGACCAATGACGTCCCAGTGGTATTTCTTGGTCTTGATTGTGAGTAGATAGGTATCGGAAAGATCTTGATTCAGCAGCGTCATAACGCCTTGGCGCTGTTGATCAGAGAGGCCAATATTGATGCTTTTCATCGCCAACTCAGTCCTTAATTTACTTCCCATTCAGTAAAGCAAAGACTAGCCACAAAGCACATCTTCTCTCAGGCAGAGCGATGCTACTAACTTAGAGGTAAACAGAAGAATCGACCATGAATCTATGTCATCTGAGGGAGATAGTTTAGAGAAAGATAACCTATGACTACTAGAGTATACTGCCAATAACAGGAGATTGAGAATGGTTGCCAGACAGCCTTTAACAGGTATCATTTTAGTAGATTGTGCGAAAGCTAATGCAGCCCAAGGCCTTAAAGTTGCAGCGCGGCAGTGCGGCTATGGTTCAGGCTTGAAAAGCTTTTTGGCTGCACTTCAATCTGCTGGAGAAGAGATGGGAGTGGAAATCGAAGAACTTGAGGATTTACGCAATCAGCGTGATCTCCCACAGTAATTCGTTAGATTGCGAGGCGAAGCCCCCAAGCCAGAGCTGACTGCAACAGCTCACGCTCATAGCACTGCCATAGCTCCCCTTCTCCCATTTTGGGAGTCAGGGGTCGGGGGATGAGGGGGCTGCTTGGATTGGTGCAGGAGATCTATTAAATCGTGTGCCCAACCCTCTAACCATGATCGTGTACCAGGTCTAGAATCGAACCTAGATTAACTAATTAAACCCGCTCTCAATGCACGCACAGCAGCCTGGGTGCGATCGCTCGCACCCAATTTATTGAGAATATTGCGCACCTGAACCACTGCTCCTGGATGTCATGATGCCTGGCATGGATGGCTATGAAGTGACCCAGCGGATCCGTAGCAATCCCGCTTTACCCTATATTCCAATTCTTTCGCACCCCATTGGTTGCAGCAAATCGCGTCCTGGAGATGGCCGTGGCCAATCAATTTGGCGACGCGCCCGCAGCCCTACGCACCATGCTTAGCAATGTCATCACCAACAACACAAACAACTGTTTCAGATGACGAACACGCTGCTGGAGGTCTATCGCCACGATGCGGGCTGTAAGGAAATGGCGTTCATTCCGATCTGCCTGGGAGACCTGATTGAACAAGTCGTTCGACAGCTACGCCCCCTCGCAGAACAATCGGGCCTATCCCTCACCATTGACCCAGCTAGCCAGATGGGCAGCGAAACCCAAGTCGAGGGTGACAGTCTAGAGCTGCGGCGGGTGCTGACCAACTTGATTGGCAACGCAATCAAATTTTCAGATCAGGGGAAAATTGCCGTACGCTGTCAGCTTGCTTCCCAACTTTCTCCCCCAAACCAGCACCATGCTAACAATGGCGATCGCGCTGAAAGGGTGCAAGTGGAAATTAAAGACATGGGTCGAGGCATCCCCCCTCGCCGATCAACAGCCCATGGAGGATCCGTTAGCCTGCATTCTGAAGTGGGAAAAGGAAGTGTATTTACGGTTAGTTTTCCCCAATTGAAAATGCCAGCTCCCCAGCACCTGATCGCCCAAGCCTCTACCAGAAGGTAGATGTGAAATCGCCTCCAAAATAGATAAGCTTAATAGCTGTGTTCAGAACGCCAGCTCCCAGCGCTGGAAGCAAGCTAGGCAAGCAACCATGACGGCAACGCAACGCTATACCCTGCTAATCATTGATGACGCTGCGGCGGATCGGGCATTTTATCGACATTGCTTGGACCAGGATATCCAGCGACACTACAACATCATCGAAACGGGGCGGGCCGAAGCAGCGCTGAGTCTGTGGCAACAGGAACAGCCAGATCTGGTCTTGCTCGATTACAGCCTGCCGGACATGGATGGGGTAAGCCTGCTAAAACGGCTCGTGGCCCAGCCCCACGGCCCCTGCTCCATCGTGATGATCACGGGCCAAGGCAATGAGGCGATCGCCGTCCAAGCCCTCAAGGCCGGAGCCCAGGACTACCTCTGCAAAGACAGCATCACGCCCGAGCAACTGCGCCATGCCATCGGCCAAGCCCTCAATCACAATCAGTTGCTGCAAAAAATACAGCAGGCAACAGCCCAGCTCCAAGCCGCAGAAGCCGCCCTCCGCAGCGATT
>JAAUQQ010000385.1 GCA_012032745.1 Synechococcales cyanobacterium RM1_1_8 | reverse complement strand
TTTTCTGCGGCTAATCGCTTTGCCAATTCCGCGGCTGTCCGGGCTGGTAATTCTCCTAAACTGGCTAAGGCTTGTTTGAGTAACTGATGTAAAAAATGGATCCAGCGATTGGCATCGGGTTGGTGCATCTGGAATAAGGTGGCGTGTTCTTCTTGTAAGGAGCCTTGTTTTCAAATAGTTCAAAATGAACAGCAGTTTGTCGGCTATGGTCGGTAAGGGAGAATTTTTGTATTCGACATATTTGCGTTTCTTTCGTTTTTTGCCATCCAGACAGTACAGAGCCACATAGTCTTCGAATTCTTGTTGAAATTGGGGCAGTAAAGCTTCGAATTCTTCGACTGTATAGCCTGTCATTGCCAGAAATTTGCGCTTATATTTTGATAAGTTTTCGTACCTGATCATTTTTTCTCCTTGATACTTGATTTATTTCAAGCTCAAATTTACTGCTCAGGTACTTTTTTTACAAATTAAATCTCTATAATGTCTATAATTTTGGGCTTTCGTCCATTTCTCCACCCTTGGCCGCGATCGCGCCCTCCTCCCCCAGTCCCCCCAGCGGGCCACCCTACGCCCAGCACCCCCGCCCGCCATTCAGCCTGCTCCGCGCGCTGCTGGCCAAACTTCCAGGCCCCAGCGCCCCAATCTCCAGCCAGCGCCCCAATCTCCAGTCGGCCAGCCTGGCAAACAGCTTGGCAAACAGACAAAATCCAGCCGGGGATCTACTCAATCGAGGGCTCCCAACACAAAGCGCCCACCCCGGTCCCCCCATCCTGGCGAAGCCGGGGCTGTCAGAAAACGTAACATTGGCCAATCCAGTTCAAACGCCAAATCCTAGCGAGGCAATTCACCCTACCCAGAGGTTTCCCCACAGCCTGACCCCGCAGCCAAACCAAGCTGGCCCAAATGCCGAAGCCTCGGTCACCTACGAGTCCCCCTACGTTGAGACCACTGCGACCTTTAGCGGCTATGTGAAACATCCGCTGGAGTGGATTTTAGAGGGGTTGGACCGCATCCTTCTCTGGCTTGAAAGTCAAGCATTTCGATTTTGGCATTGGCTCCAGCACAGCCCCCAGGAATGATCCCGAGTCTGGCGCGGAAAGTCCGGTATTATTAGAACCACTAATCTGTGCTTGGCAGACGCTTATGAGAAGCGCCTGGATTTTTTGGAGATTTTAATATGCTGGCTCTAAAAGTCACTGTTTATGCGACGGTCGGGTTCTTCGTGCTCCTGTTCATTTTTGGCTTTCTGTCCAGCGATCCCTCTCGGACACCCAACCGCAAGGATCTGGAGGACTAGGGAGAAAACTGATCTGCTATCGCTGAGCTGGGTTGAGGGGAGCTGCCTGGGCAGGTTGCTTTGATCCGGGCCGGGGCGACCTCAACCTGTAGGTTCTAAATCGGTGGATGCCCTGGTGTCCACCTTTTTTGCGGCTCTCCAGGGCTGGCCTGGAGTCGCGGCTGGCCTAAGCCCTGACTGGTCTGCTCCCTCGCTGGTCTGCTCCCTCGCTGGTCTGGGCCCTCGCTGGTCTGGACCTCAGGGCTGGCCCGGCTCTACGGGCTTGTTCGATTTAATGGCCGTCCTCTACAGTTTGCTCGCTCCCGTTTGAGCGCCCCACCCCTGAACTCTCCACCGCCTGACTTCTTCGGTTCGAGCTCCCCAGTTCAATCTTCACAGTTCGATCTTCACAGCGCCTCGGTCTCCATGGCCTACTCCAGCCCGCCCCCCCCGCCCCATCCGCCCTGCCCTGCCTGCGCCTGCCGCGATCGCTTCGCAAGCTCCCGCAGGGATCGCCCCCGCAGCCCCCGCAAAGGTTGATCAGCCCTGGGCCATCGCTCCATGGCCAGAGCTGATCTGGCCAGGGGAGAACCTCGTGCCCCCAGAAGTATCAGAAGGAGCGGCAGCATCCGCACCCCCCCCAGAGCCAGAGCAGAGCGGTCAGAGCCTGGCCCAAACAGAAGTCATTACGCCAGAAATTGCCCCAGAAACCGTCCCAGACCTTCTGCCTGAAACCAGCGCCGAAGACCTCGCCCCGTTGCTCTCGCCAGAGCCCGAATCCGTTCCAGAACTACCCGTTTTTAGCGCGCCGAATTCTCCCCCTGGCACCAGCAGCTTCCCCAGCATTACCGAGCCGCTGCTGGATTTTGAAACCTTGCCAACGCGGGAGCAAGAGATCATTCCTGTGCTGCCCAATGGGACTGTGATCGAGCTTCCTGGCGATGCTCCGGGGTCGCCCCCGCCCGGCCCTGAGGAAACGCCTGGCCCTGAAATGCCTGACACAGACGCCCCCATCAGCGATCGCGCCCCCGACCTCACCGGCATCATTCAGCTCGATGCCGATCGCCAAACCTTCGACCAGCAGCGCAACGTCATCAGCGCCGAGGGCGAAGTGCTGATGCGCTTCCAGAGCGGCGTCCTCAGTGCCGATCGCGTCCAAATCAACCTCTTCAGCCGCGTCGTCGTCGCCGATGGCAATGCCGCCTTTGTGCGGGGTCAACAGCGGCTGCGGGGGGAGCGGATCGAATACAACATCACCCAGGATCAAGGCCGCATCCTCCAGGCCTCGGGCGAAATCTATACCCCCACCAGTGGCACCGATCTGCTGCTCAATGCCCCTGGCACCGTACCCGGACCAGGAACGACGCCCAGCGATCGCATCACCCAAGCCCAGCCCCTAAGCAACATCTCCAACCCCGGCCAAATCACAATCACCACCGGCTTTGGCACCAACTTTGGCCCCCGCGAGGCCATCGACAACACCGATGCCACCTTCACCCCCACCGATGCGATCCAACTGCCCATCAGCATCAGCACCTTCCGCCAAACCGGCCAGGTGAACCGCTGGCGCTTCGAGAGCGAGGATTTGGCCCTCGTGCCGGGGGGCTTCGATGCCACCGATGTTCGCTTGACCAACGATCCCTTTTCGCCGCCCCAGTTTGAGCTGCGCTCCCAGAAAATTGAAGTGCGATCGGTCAGCCCCTTGGTGGATGAGATCCTCATGACCCGGCCCCGCTACGTCTTCGAGGACAAAGTCTCCATTCCCACCTTTCGGCGTCGCATCCTGCTCGATCGCCGTCCTCGGGACGATGGCCTCGTCACCTTTGGCTTCGATGGAGAAGATCGCGGCGGCCTCTACTTCGAGCGGGGCTTTGAACCCATCTCCAGCGAAAAATTCCGCCTCAACCTCACCCCCCAGTACTACCTCCAGCGCAGCCTGTTTGGCGACAGCAGCGGCATCTTTGACCCCAGCAACTTTGGCATTAAGGCGGCCCTCGAAGCCCAGCTCACCCCCGGAACAACCCTGCGGGCCGGAGCCAGCACCACCACCGCCCGGCCCAGCGAGCTGCGAGAAAACACCCGCGCCTCGATCAATTTGGGCCAAGCCCTGCCCCTGGGCCATGTTCTGGACCTCAACTATGGCTATCGCAACCGGGTCTATAACGGCTCCCTCGGGTTTCGCACCGTGCGGGAAAACTATGGGGTGGTGGTGCGATCGCCCAACATCCCCCTCGGCACCAGCGGCATCGTCGTCAACTACCAAGGCGGCCTCCAGCGCATCCTCGCCGACACCGATCGCATCGACCTCCTAGAACCCATCCGCGACAACAACCGCATCGCCCTCACCCGCTGGCAAGTCGGTGCCACCGCCCTGCGCAACTTCAGCCTCTGGCAGGGCCAGGCCCTGCCCGCCACCGCCGAAGCCGGACTGCGCTACAGCCCTGTACCCATCACGCCCTATGCCAATCTCTCCCTGGGTCTGACGGGTCTCTACAGCGGCTACAGCAACGGCGAATCCCAGCCCTCCCTCACCACCACCCTCAGCCTCAATGGCCAGGTGGGCCACTTTGCCAAAAACTGGCTCGACTTCACCAGTTGGAATGTCACCTACAGCCAGGCCATCCGGGGCGATGCCTCCCCCTTCCAGTTCGACCGCATCGAAGACACCCGCGTCCTGGGATTTGGCCTCCGCCAGCAGGTCTATGGGCCAATTCGGTTTGGCCTACAATCCAGCCTCAACCTGGATACGGGCGAGCGCTTCAGCACCGACTACACCCTGGAGTACAGCCGCCGAGCCTATGGCGTCGAGCTGCGCTACAATCCCGTCCTGGAGCTGGGCTCGGTCACACTGCGCATCAGTGATTTCAACTGGCTGGGAGGCACCGATCCATTTCGGGAAGTCAAGACCGGCGTGGCCCAGTAAACTCGACAGGCTATATACTTCAAGCAATTCCCCCCCAAGCCATTCACCCTCCACAGTCCATGCTCAGCCAAATCCAAACCCTACTGCGCGACACCGAGGGGCGCTACGCCACCGATACAGAATTGCAGTTTTTGGAAGACTACAGCAAAGGCTTTCCCCAGCGGCTGCGGGCCTACCAAAGCCTGCGCAAGCAGGAGCGCACCCTGATTCAGCAGACCTATAACCAGCTCCGCAAACAGCATCCCAGC
>JAAUQQ010000384.1 GCA_012032745.1 Synechococcales cyanobacterium RM1_1_8 | reverse complement strand
CTGAGGGGGGAAGAGGGGGGGATGGGGAGGTGGGGGGCTGTTCCTAATTATTTTTTGCCTATTGCCTAGGCATTAGGGATTGTTGGTGAAGCGTTGCTTGCTGTGAGGCCGCCTGGCTGGGGGGCTCCAGGGAAGAACCGGTGCAAAGCCGCGAAGGGGTAATATTCTCTTAAGATTTTGCATCCTGGGGCTTGCATCTCAGTCTCTGAAGTCTAGGGGCGTGAAGTCCAAGCGTCTGAATTTCAGAAATTGCGGGTTGCCGCTGCTGCGATCGCAGCCCCGGATCGAATCGCCCGGATCTAAAATCACCCCGGATCCCAGTAAATCACTTTACGTGAATCACCTTACGGAGGACGCCTCCCCTGACGACGCGCATCATCCTAGTTCGCCACGGCCTCAGCAGCTATAACGCGGCCAATCGCATCCAAGGTCGCCTCGATGCCTCGGCCCTCACCGAGGCGGGCATTGCCCAGGCCCAAAAGGTGGCCCAGGCCTTGGATGGCCTCGCCTTCGATGCCATTTACAGCAGCCCGCTCCAGCGCGCTCGCCGCACCGCTGAGGTGATTGCAGCAGGCATTGACCAGGCTCCGCCGCTCCAGATTAGCGATCTGCTGTTGGAGATCGATCTCCCCCTTTGGGAGGGGCTGGAAAAGTCCCAGGTCCAGGCCCAGTTTGCGCAAGACTACCGCACTTGGTCAGCGCGACCGGCGGAGTTTTTCATGGAGGTCGAGGGGGAAGCTGGCCCCCGCCGCCATTATCCAGTGCTGGCGCTGTTTGACCAGGCCCAGCGGTTTTGGCGGGAGATCCTGCCGAAGCACGAGGGCAAGACGGTGCTGGTGGTGGGGCACAACGGGATTTTGCGATCGCTGATCTGCACCGCTGTAGGCATGGGTCCGGAGCAATACCAGGTCATCCGCCAATCGAACTGTGGCCTCAGCGTGCTCAATTTTTCCGGGGGCTTAGAAGACAGCGTCCAACTGGAATCGATTAACCTGACGGGCCACCTGGGCGAGGTTCTCCCCGACCACCGCCTTAAGCAGGGCTGTCGTCTGTTGCTGGTGCGCCATGGCGAAACGGAATGGAATCGCCTCTCGCGCTTCCAGGGACAGATTGACATTCCCCTCAACGACAACGGCAAGGCCCAGGCGGAAAAAGCAGCGACCTTTCTCAAGGATGTGGCGATCGACTTTGCCATCACCAGCCCCCTCTCCCGCCCCAAGGAAACCGCCCAAGCCATTCTCCAGCACCACCCCGGTGTCGCCCTGGGGGAAGCGCCCGATCTGAAGGAAATTGGCCATGGTCTGTGGGAAGGCAAGCTGGAGCATGAGATCCAAGCGGAATATGGCGAGGCGCTGAAGCAGTGGCAGCTGGCGCCAGAAACGGTGCAGATGCCCGAGGGAGAAAATCTCCAGCAGGTGTGGGATCGCGGCGTGGCGGCCTGGCAGGCGATCGTCCGCGAAGCCGCGCCCCAGAGCACTGGCCTGGTGGTGGCCCACGATGCCGTCAATAAGGTCATTCTTTGCCAGGTGCTGGGGCTCCAGCCCAAGGATATTTGGGCCATCAAACAGGGCAATGGCGCGGTCACCGTGGTGGACTATCCCCAGGGGCTGGCTGGACCGCCGACCTTGCAGGCGCTGAATATCACGACGCACTTTGGCCAGGGGGTGATCGATCGGACGGCGGCGGGGGCGCTATAGCTTCTCCTGGCTTAACCCCTTCCCCCCGAGGGGATCGACCCCAAACCAGTGCTTTTTAGCTGTTTCTCCCCTCTCCCGCTTCTGGGAGAGGGGTTGGGGCTGAGGGGGGGGGCTGTCTAACTCCTGTTGTCCACTTCATCTCAAGGGCTCTGCTCCCATGGCTCAGTCGCCGTTTCAGCTATTTCAACAGGCTCGCCTCATTGATCCAACAACGGGATTGGATGAGGTTGGGGATCTGTTGGTGGAGGATGGGGCGATCGCGGCCAGGGCTCCCCACCTGGACCCGCCCCCTGGCGCAGAAGTCCGGGATTGTCGCGGTTTGGTGATTGGACCGGGCCTCGTCGATCTCTACAGCCAATCGGGCGAGCCTGGCTTTGAATCGCGCGAAACCCTGGCCAGCCTGGCGGCGGCGGCCACCGCTGGGGGCTTTAGCCGCCTGGCGCTGTTGCCCACCACCCAGCCTGCGATCGACAATGCAGCCCAGCTCACTCAGCAGCGATCGTTTCAGCTCCAGCCCCGGCAGTCCGGCCAGTCCGGCCAGGCCCAGCTCTACTTCTGGGGAGCCCTGACCCAGGGGGCCGAGGGGCAGCACATGGGAGCACTGTGGGAGCTGGCGGAGGCGGGGGCAGTGGGCTTCTGTGATGGCCGTCCGATTGAGAATTTGGCCCTGGTGCGGCGGCTGCTGGAGTATGGGGGGCAGCGATCGCTGCCCATTGCCCTGTGGGCGCGCGATCGCCGCCTCGCAGGCCAGGGCGTTGCCCGCGAAGGCCCCCTAGCCCTACAGCTCGGCCTGCCCGGCGACCCGGAACTATCTGAAACCGCCGCCCTGGCCAGCTTGATCGAATGTGTCCGCGCCACCGGCACCCCCACCCACGCCATGCGCCTCTCCACCGCCCGAGGCGTGGAACTGTTGGGCCAAGCCAAGGCTGCGGGGATTCCGATCACCGCCAGCGTTTCCTGGATGCACCTCCTGTTCAGCAACCGAGACCTGGACCATTACGATCCCCATTTGCGCCTCGATCCCCCCATTGGCACCCCCAGGGATCAAGCGGCTTTGATCGAGGCGACGCGGACCGGCTTGATCGATGCGATCGCCATCGACCACAGCCCCCACAGCTACGAAGAAAAGACCGTGGCCTTTGGGGTGGCACCGCCGGGGGCGATCGGCCTCGAATTCGCCTTCCCGCTGCTGTGGCAGCGCTTTGTCGCTCCTGGACTTTGGCCTGCCCTCACCCTCTGGGAGCGCTTGAGCCGTTTCCCCGCCCATTACTTACACCAGTCTGCTCCCAGCTTGGCGATCGCCCAGTCGGAATGGCTGCTGTTTGATCCCCAGGCAACCTGGCCAGCCAGCCCCGCCCATCTAAAATCCCTATCCGCAAACAGTCCTTTTGTAGGTAGTAAAATTAGAGGTTCTATCCTGCAATTACACGTAAGTGACCGGCGCTTTTAGCGATCCAAATGCCTGCTTCACAAGTCCCCTAGGCATTTTCTCGGGGTCGAGGGGCTAGACCCCGTAAAGCTTCCGTAAAGGTTGTATGGAATTCTCCTTTTTCGTTCAATACTGAAGTAAACGCGGCATTTGTTCCGCTGCACCGGGCTACGACGCTTGGTTTGGATTTATGGCTGCTTCTACCCCTTCATCGCCCGTCCCTCAAGCTCTGTCCTCAGCGATCGCTGAGTCATTGACCCCTGCCTTGGGCGCGATCGACGCCCCCGTTTCCGGCGAGTTCCTTGCCGCTGCCAGGATCGCCGTCGATGCCCCTGCGCCCGACGCTTCTGTACCCGACTCTGTGGCCATGGATGTCGTGGCGCTCCAGTGGCTGTTCCCGAAGCCGCTGTTCCCGAAGCCGGTTGGGCCGACGCGGTTACTCCTGAAGCAGTCACTTCTGAAGCGGTTACTCCTGGAACGGTTACTCCTGGAACGGCCACTCCTGGAACGGCCACTCCTGGAACGGCCACTCCTGAAGCCATTCCATCGGCAACCCTCACCCCCGCAGTCGCCGTTCCCGAAGCTGTGATTGCGGACGCTGTTGCGCCAGAGGCCGTTGTTGCGCCAGAGGCAGACGAGCCGGATGAGGCCAACCATTTCGGCATCACCCTGGCCGATCGGCTCCTGGGCAATGCCCATCGGTATGAATTCACGGTCAGCCAGGCTGGACAGCTCGACACGGCGATTTTGGGCCTGAGCGAGACGGCGACGGTCCAGCTATTGCGCGTCTTGCCCAGTCCGGCTGTGGAGGCGGATAGCCTGGAGGTTGATAGCCTGGAGGTTGATAGCCTGGAGGTTGATAGCCTGGATGCTGGAAGCCCGGATGCCGCTGACAGTCTGGATGCCGCTGACAGTCTCGAACTGGTCCTCCTGGGTTTGGATGAGCCGGGTGGGGCAGACAGTCTGCTGGGGGAGGACAGCCTCGCTCCCGGCTCCCCAGCGAGCGAGCCAGATACCAGTTCTGAGCAGGCCGCTGGCCTAGAAGCCCTGAGCCAGCCTAGCCATGCCTTGAGCCTATCCCTGGAGCCCGGCACCTACATTTTGCAGGTTGAAGCTGCCCTCGCGAGTCCCGAACAGTCGATTGACTATGGCCTTGAGCTAGGCTTCACGGCTGTTTCGGTAGCTGGCCCCCCCGATGGGGATCTGCTGCCTCCCCTTGGGGATGATCTGCTCGGGGATGAACAGCCCGGAGGCGACCCAGGCGCGATCGCCCCTCTCCCCCGCCTCAGCTCCACCCGATCGGGGACATTGGCCAATGCGATGCC
>JAAUQQ010000018.1 GCA_012032745.1 Synechococcales cyanobacterium RM1_1_8 | reverse complement strand
GCCAGGGAGGCGCAACCTGCTGACCTGAGACCTGCCGAGGGCGATCGCGCCGACTGGGATGATGAATATCGCGAAGACTGGACCGAGGAGGAGCTCGCCCCCCCCCGACGCCGATTCTGCGCAACAGCGCCTCCGCCCCCCGCTTGCAGCGCTGGTTCAGTCCCTCAAGCGATACTGGGAAGCCAGATTATGATGGGAAGCCTGATGTTCAGGCCCAGGCTCCAGACAGCGGCGCAGAAAGGGGCGATCGCCCCATCTCCCCCCCCGGAGCAGAATTTGCCAGAACAAAACCCAGACGCCGCCCGTGAGCCCAGCCGCAGCGATGTCTACGATGCCAACTACCGCCTGATCCAGCCTCCCCCAGCGGAGCCAAGCCGCCGCCGGGAACCAGAGCCGACCGGTCTACCTAAGCCCAGCAACCCGCCCAGGAGTTCCGAAGAGTGGGATATTGAATCCGACTTGGACTGGTAGGGCCTCGAATTGGTCCTCGCAAAATCTGGGCGAACAGCCGTTCGTCCCTACAGCAAACCTCCCTTAAATCAGCAACGCCTCACGTCGGCTACATCACGCCGAGGGAATGCAACAGCCCCCGACCACTGATCATTTCAATCAACAGAGCGAAAAATCCCACCATCGCCAAACGGCCATTCCAGACCTCCGCCGCCGTCGTCAGCCCCCACTCCCACTTCTCCTGGGGATAGAGCTTCGTCCGCTCCGGCGGGTGGAACACCTCCTCCAGGCTAATCCTCGGCCCGTCGATGGATTCCGTCACCATGTTGGCCAAGTCTTCAATGAATGTCGCATCGGTGTTCAGGGCTGGCACCCGATGGAAGCCGTGGATCCCAGCCTCCTCTGCCACTTCCCGATACTCCATGTCGATCTCTTCTAGGGTCTCGATATGTTCAGAAACAAAGCTAATGGGCACCACCACCAGATCCTGCACCCCCCGCTGGGCCAGGTCGTGGATGGCATCCTGGGTGTAGGGCTGGAGCCAGTCGATGGGACCGACCCGGCTCTGGTAGGCCAGGCTGTGGGCATTGGGGCGGCCTAGGGTCTGCATGATCTTGGCCAC
This sequence comes from Synechococcales cyanobacterium RM1_1_8, assembly GCA_012032745.1. Classification (GTDB taxonomy): domain Bacteria; phylum Cyanobacteriota; class Cyanobacteriia; order PCC-9006; family JAAUQQ01; genus JAAUQQ01. The sequence goes on along the minus strand of JAAUQQ010000018.1, from coordinate 25,690 downwards.
ACAGTCTTCAATTTCGCGCTGGTAGGGATCCCCAGCTTCCTCGACGTAGCTGACCGGCACGCCGTGGGCTGAGAAAAACACATGGGCCTGGTCGGGGTTGGGCAGCCTGTCCAGCTCCGTGGCAATCAATCCGGCCATGGCTTTGAGATAGCCGGGGCGTTCATACCAAGAGGGGATCACCGTGTAGTCGATCGCCTTAAAGGCCGGATCATCCGCTTGGATGCGCTCCAGCAGGCGGAAGCTAGAGCCGCTGGTGCTGATGGAAAACTGGGGATACAGTGGCAGGATCACCAGCTTTTGGATGCCGTCGCGCTTGATCTGGGCGATCGCCTCTTCGGTGAAGGGGTGCCAGTAGCGCATTCCGATGTAGATTTTGGCATCGACGCCCCGGCTGTGGAGGATGGACTGGAGGGCTTTGGCCTGCTCTTCGGTGATGCGCCGCAGGGGAGAGCCGCCGCCAATTTGCTTATAGCCTTCCTGGGATTTTTGGTGACGCAGGGTCGAAATCAGCCAAGCCAGCGGCTTTTGCAAGACGGCGAGGGCAGACGAATGATTTCGGGGTCGGAAAAGAGATTGAACAGGAAGGGGCGAACATCCTCCAGTTTCTCTGGTCCACCAAGATTTAAGAGTAAAACCCCTACACCGCCCATACAGTTGCCTCAGTCCATAAATCGCTTGCGCAAGCTTTATCGATGTTAACAACAACGGGGTCAATCATCATAATTTTTCGCAATAATCAACTGCTGAGACTCCACCCGCTCGACTGGCCTCGGGAGCTGGGAGAGGGCGGTTGTGGCGCGATCGCCTCCCCAGTAGCCTCTCCCTAAGGCTGGCCCCAGGGAGGACCGCAGGGGGGAGAATGGGGCAAGCTGCTGGATAATCCTCATAATTGGCAGAACGATTCTCAGCTTGTTGCTCGCCGTTGCGCTTTTCCTGATATTCCATTCCTGTCCTGGCGTTCCATTCCCTTGCCCTGTTTCGAGACCATGCCCCCCCTGACCCCGACTGCCGCAGCCCGCAAACTTGAAGCCCAGTTCGCCGCCCAGCTCGCCGCGATCAACCATCGCCTCAAGGTGGCCCAGCTCGGTCTCCAGCTAGAGCAGCGCGGCCAGCGCTTGGCCCTGCGCGGTACCCTGCCCCCCAAACCCGGCAGCGGCAAGACCCAGCCCCACCAGCAGCGCATTAGCCTCCAGCTCCCCCCCAGCCTAGCCGGGCTGAAGCAGGCGGAGCGGGAGGCCAAGGTGATTGCCGCCCAGTTGATCACCGAGACCTTTGACTGGGAGCATTACCAGGTGTGGCAGGGGCGCGATCGCCTCCCTCCCGATGCCCTGGAACAGCGCCTGCGGGACTATCAACGGTATTTTTTCCAAGAGCCCCAGCGGCTGCAAAACCCCGCTTCCACCCAAACCACCTGGGACAGTGCCTACCAGCCCTATTTGCGCAAGCTGCTGGCCTTGGTCGAAGCCCAGCCCCAGCGATCCTTAGTGGAAGCCCTGACGCTGACGGTGGAATCGTTCCCCATCAATGCCCGCGCCCGCCAGCTCTGCTGCACGGCCCTGGCGGCCCTGGCCCAATTTTTGGCGCTGGAGCTGCCCCAGGATTTCCAGCGGTTGGGCGGCGGCTACACCTCAGCCAGGTCAAGCGGCGGGAGCTGCCCACCGAGGCTGAGATTTTGGCGGCCTATGACCGGATCCCCAATCCGGGCTGGCGGTTTGTCTATGGCATCATGGCGACCTATGGGTTGCGCAACCATGAGGTGTTTTTTTGTGACTACCGGGCGTTGTGGGGGAGGGGCGATCGCCCCTGTCCAATGCCGATACCCGCTCAACCAGCCGACAAAACAGCATCACTGTCCTAGAAAGCACCAAAACTGGCGAACATGAAGTCTGGCCCTTCCACCCCGAATGGATTGATCACTTCGGGCTGCGCCAGGGCCGCCTCCCCCCCATCGCCACCGACCTGACCCAGACCACCCTCCAGCGCATCGGCCAACAGGTGACCCGCCAGTTCAAGCGCTATGGCATTTCGTTTTCGCCCTACGACCTGCGCCACGCCTGGGCGGTGCGCACCATCCACTTTGGCCTGCCCGACACCGTTGCCGCCAAGATGATGGGCCATTCCGTGGGGATTCACAATCGCACCTACCACAAATGGATCACCCGCCGAGACCAGCAGGCGGCTGTGGATACCGCCCTGCGCCATCGCCAGGCGGACCGGGGAAATCTGCCTGAAGATGATCTGCCTAGGTATTAGTGGAGCATCGCTCAAACCCAGGTGCTAAGCCCGACAGACCTATCTCCCAGTTCTTCCTCAAAATAGGCGGTAGAATCATCCGACAACTGTAGCTTTGTAAACGATGCCCACAGTGATCGTACAGGAGGAGATGGGGTATGGCGGTGCAATCGTCTCGGTCATCACTCGCCCTGCAAACCCAATGCTGCAACTATGTCAGGAAGGCGCTAGCATCCCTAGATAAGGCCGTGGATGAGGCAGACTGTGTCCAGCTTGCCCAACTGATTTTGCCCTCGATGGTGGGGCCTTGGCGTTTTTTCACACCTTTGAGCATGGGGTCTTCGTCGGTGGTGATACGGACCCGATTGAGATGCTGGCCGGTGCCTTCCATGACTTGATCTATGTCCAGGTGGATCGGGGGATTCCGTTTAATCTCACCCGTTTTCTCAGTCCGGTGGTCCAAGAATGGGATGGAACCCTGGTGTTGCGATCGCCCCGCCTCTCAGACCAGCGTCTCTCCTGGCTGTTGGATTTGTTTGAACTGCGAACGGGCCAGCCCCTGAGCCCCTATGGAGGACAAAATGAATTCCTCAGTGCGCTGGTGGCGGTTAAGGCCCTGGAGCCTTTCCTGACGCTGCCAGAACAGTTGGCGATCGCCGTCTGCATCGAAGCAACGATTCCCTTTCGCCAGTCCGGTCTAGGGCCAACGCTGCCGGAGCAGCGGCTGGTGCGGTTGAACCGCCTCTGCCAGCGCCACCACATTGAGGTGAAGCCCTTGGAGCAGATCGCCATGGTCCGTCGCTCCGTGCGCCTGGGCAATCGCGATGTGATCAGCTTTGCCCAGCCCGAGGCCGCTCACTTTTTGGCAGATACTTGGAATTTACTGCCCGAGAGCAACCACAGGTTTTTTATCCATGGTCTCCCCCGGATTCAGGATTATCGCCGAGCGATCGAAAAGACAGAGCAGTTTTTTCGGAGCCTGGATCCTAGCTCGATCTACCAGCAGTTTCGCGGCGAGCCTGCCCCGGCCCAATACCAACAGTGGCAAAGTCAGGCCGATATCAACCTCTGCGTGGGGCGGCTGTATCTGACCTGCAAGCTGGTGGCGATCGCCCTGCTCGAAGCCATGGCCCTGCCCTTTGGTGCAGAGACCAGCCTGCAATTGTTCATGGGCAGCATTCCCCACCCCGATGAAACCTGCAAACTGCGGCTAGAGGAATTTTTCCCACCGCCCTGCTGGCAGGGGCCAGCCCTGTCGGCCATCCAGGAAGAGGTGTGGCTGTTGCTCTCCCAGGGGCGAGCTGCGAGCAACCACCAAGCTGATCTCGCCTATTCGCCCCTAGCGGCGTTTTTGCTCCAGTGCCATGGTTTTGAGCCCCTGACCCACCAGCGCCAGGCCGCCAAGCAATGGTTGGAGGGGAAGCTGCCCTATGAACAGTTCTTGGAACAGTTTGATAGTCAATTTCTCGACCTCTTGTTTGAAGCCATCCGCCGACTCTGGGAACAGCGCCAGTTGATATTCGAGGCCTACTTTCGCCCCCATTCTGAAACGCCCGTCCAGGGGGATTTTGGCGGCTTGGACAATAGCCCAGCCAAGCGCTTGCCATAGAGCTGGGCGGGCTTGTCTTCAGGATGAATCTGGAGGACGGCGCGAAAATGTCCCTGGGCCGCGACGAAGTCTCCCACTTGATAGCAATGAATCCCCGCTTCGAAGTGGCGGCGGGTTTGGGCTTTGCGGTAGCGGGTCTGGCTCGGATCGCCATCGAACACTTCATAGATCCGCAGGGGCTGGCTGCGGCCCTTGACGGTGACTCGATCCAGCTCCCGCACCTGGTAGGGGTGATCTGCACCCAGTTGGGCCAGCACCTGCTCGGAGATCAGCATGGAAACCCCGTAGAATTTTGTCAATCCTTCCAGGCGCGAAGCCAGGTTGACATCATCGGAAAAAGCATCGCCCTGCATGCGCTGGGCTTCGCCGACGATGCCCACCATCATCGGTCCGTGGTGGATGCCGATGCCAATGTGGACCGCTTTGAGACCGAAATCATCCACTTCGAACTGCTGCATTTGTTGGAGCTGGGCGATGCCAGCGGCGATCGCATCCTCCGCCCGCTCGGGAAAAATCGCCATCAGGCCATCTCCCAGATACTTGACGATAAAGCCCTGGTGACCGCGCACCTCGGGACTCACCCGTTGGAAGTAGGCGTTGACAAAGTCAAAATTCTCCTGGGGCGTCATCGCCTCCGACAGGGTGGCAAAGCCGCGAATATCGACAAACATCACCGTCATGTCGCAGCTCACCTGGTTGCCCAAGCGGATGTCGGCAATGTTGGATTTTGCAAAAGGTGAGAAAGTGGGCGGGCACAAAGCGACCATATAGGCGGTTGTTGAGGTGAATCTGGATGCGGCTGTGCAGCTCTTCGCGGGAGAAGGGCTTCTTGAGATAGTCATTGGCCCCCACTCGGAAGCCCTGGACCACATCTTGCACTTGGACCTTGGCGGTGAGCATAATCACCGGCAGCCGGTAGCTGGGATAGTCGAGGCGCAGCCTGCGGCAGATTTCGTAGCCCGACATGCGGGGCATCATCACGTCCAGAATCACAAGGTCGAAGGGCTGGGCTTCGCCACCGGGCCGGAGCTGCTCTAGGGCCGCTTCTCCGCTGGTTGCCAGTACAATTTCATGGCCTTCTAGGGTGAGTTGTCGCTGCAAGACTTCAACGTTGATGGCATCGTCATCGACGACTAGAATTCGAGCCTTGAAAGACTGCTCGGGGCTGGGGGTTGGCAATGGGAGGCGTTGTGGGGCTGCCGGGGGAGCGATCGCCAGTCTGGGATGGGTGACTGGGACGGTCTTCCTGGGCCTTGGCGCTCGCTCTCCTAGGCCTGGTTTGGGCAGGTTTGGTTTGGGTGGGTTTGGTTTGGGCAGGGCCTGGGGCGGTTCCACGGCGGTCTGGACCGATGTTGTAGGGGCGACTGTTGGGTAGATTGGCTGGGCTGCTGTGGCCCAGTGACTGGCCCGGTTGCTAGTCTGGAGAGACGTTGGGCGAGTCGCTGGCGATCGCGATTGCTGTACATGCTGTACGAAGGTGGATTCAATACCTGGATGCATCTGTTGGGGCAGCCCAGGCGGAGGGGCCTGGGGCTGGGTGTCCAGCGAATCATCTGCTTCCCAGTGGGCATAGGGCAGGGGACAAGAGGCCGGAGCCATGGGGAGCGTAAAGCAAAATTCGGAGCCCTGATCGGGACGCGATCGCGCCTCCACCCGCCCTCCGTGCAATTCTACAAAGGCCTGGACCACGCTCAACCCCAGCCCCGTGCCGTTATAGAGCCGAGCATTGCCCTGCTCGCCTTGCTCAAAGGCTTGAAAAATTCGCGCTTGCAGCTCCGGTTTGATGCCGATGCCCGTGTCGCTGACGGTGATGGCAATCCATTGGGATGCTGGGTGGGATGCTGGGTGGGATTCTGGCTGGGATTGGCCAGGGGGGAAGGCGCGATCGCCCTTCGACAAAGTTGCTCCCCCATCTCGAACCGGCGCGAGCACCTGGGCCGAGACCCTCACCTCTCCATCGGGCGTGAACTTAATGGCATTGCCGATCAAGTTGTAGAAAATTTGCTGGACCCGATGGCCATCGGCATAGGCGGCTGGAAAGTCTTCGGGAATGGCATTGATCAAGCGCAGGTTTTTGGGACCGGCCAGGGGCTCGCAGAGGGCCAAAACATGTTGGACTAGGCGATGGAGGGGCAAGCTAGCGCATTCCAGCACGAGGCTGTTGTGCTTGAACTTAGCCAGGTCGAGGATGTCGTTGACCAGGGTGCTGAGGCGGCGGGCGCTGAAAATGATCAGCTCGATCGCCCGTTCCTGGGAGGCCTGCTGGGAGGCCTGTGCGGCAGCCTGTTCGGCGGAGATCGGAGTGCCGTCCAGGGGGAGGGGCGGGGCATGGCGGGCCTGGGCTTGGAGAGACTCGGCGAGGCCGAGGATGCCAGACAGTGGCGTGCGCAACTCGTGGGAGGTGATGGCCAAAAACTCATCCTTGAAGCGGTCCACTTCTTCGAGGCGGGCGGTCTGTTCTGCCAGGGCCTGGTTTGCGATCGCAACTGTTGCTGCTGCTGTTCCAAGCGCTGGAAGTTCTCCTGCAAATAGTTGCCCATCCAATCGAAGGAGCGGGCCAGGTCACCCAGCTCATCGGTCCGCTGGCGGGGCAGGGACAGATCCAATTTCCAATTGCCTTGGGTCAAGGCTTGGGTGGCTCGATTGAGGCGGTGCACCGGCTGGCTCAGCCACTGGGCAATCCAGCGACAGACCCCGAGAAAGAGCAGTAACAACCCAGCGCAGAGCAGGAGGATCTGTCGCTGCTGAGCGGTTATGGAGCCGAGGGTCTGGGATTCGGGCAGGGCGGTGACCAGGAGCCAGTCTGCCCCGGTATAGGGCTGGTAGGGGCGAGCCTGGAGGGCAAGGCGGCCAGAGTCCAGCTTGAGATTTAGTTTTGTTGGCAACTGTTGGGAGCCGTTGGGCAAGGCTGGGTCAGCCTTGGGCCATTGGGGCAAGAGCGCTGCCGCTGCTGCTCGGGTGATGGGGTTCTGGCTGGCGCTCGCAGGGATGACGGAGACCCGGCCCAGGTCGCTGCGGCGGTAGGGGTTTTCTCCGGTGGAGGTGCTGAGCAGTAGGCCGCTGCGATCGAGGATGAAGACTTGGCCTTGGTCTGTTTGGGGCGCTAGGGCTGTTTGGGGCGCTAGGGCTGTTGGGGGGGCTGTCGCTGGGGATGGAATGAATTGCTGCATCTGGGAGAGATCGAGCACCGCTGCGATCGCCACAGATTCGGCCTGGAGCTGGGGTTGTGTAGATAAAACTGGCTGGGCGGCGATCGCATATCCCTGGTCAAACACCTTGGTCCAAACCGGCTTTTGCTGGGCGATCGCCCCTTGATACCAATCGCTGCGGCGCAGGTCTTCCGGGGGGGCGTCCGCCAAATTTCGCAACACTTCGCCCTGGTCATCCAGCAGCAGGGTTTCGAGTCGAAGTCCCTCGCCGCTCCTAGAGCTGGCTGCTCGACTCTGGCTGCGCACCAGGCGGTAGCCCCCGCCCAGTTCGCGGCGCAGGCTGATGCTGCGGCCCTGGCGATCGACGGCCATGAGCTGGTGGAGCTGGGGCAGGGTTTGCAGTTGGGTGAGGAAGTGGCGGGTGAGGCGATCGGGCTGATCCAGGCCGATCTGGCCTTGAGCGATCGCGCCTTGGTTGAGCTGGTTGGCGATTTTGGCCTGGGCGAGCCAGTGGTCGAGCTGGTCGAGGGTGCGATCGCTTTGGACTTGCTCCAGTTGTCCAGACAAGCGTTGGGTGGCCTGTCTGCCCTGGTGGAGGATGAGGCCCCCCACCAGGGTGACGCTGGTGATGATCAGCAAGAGGAAGGGGAGCGTGATCCACCAGCCCATGGAGATGCGAAGCCGTGGGCGTGGGAGGCTGCTGCGGGGCTGGGCAGGCAGCGGCGCATCCTGAGGGATGGAAACCATATTTAGATGTGAGACCCTGAGAGATCGTTGGCTTTATTTTAAGCGGCTGGTTTGCAGTTAGGGGCGGGCAAAGATGCAGTTTTTATGGGTTTGTTGTGAGGATTTGACGAGGAGAATGGGGGAAAGATTAGGTTCGTTACAAGCTGTAAACTAAACTCAGGGAAAAGAGAAAATTCAGGGTTATATTTCTTACAATAGAATTGTAAGTTTGGTTACAACTTAGGTTGAATCTAGGAAGTTTTCGATGGCTTTTGAGCTAGAAGGCGATGGCGGGAAGGCTGGGCCGCCCGTGCCGAATAGAACAAAACACCTACCGCTCGCCTATACTAAAAGCCGAAGCCCTCCCAGCCGCCTGCCATGCAGCTAGAGCATCCCCTCGGCGTCGTCATTCAAGGCTCCCTCAGCAAAGGCTTAGAAATTCGCCTCAACCCCGACTGCTCCGTCGAAGACCTGCGCGTCGGCAAATTCGTCGTCGTCCAGGGTCGCCGCTCCCGCTTCTTCTGCCTGCTCACCGACGTCAGCCTCGGCACCAGCAGCCCCCGCATCCTCGCGGACCCGCCCGACCCCGCCAACCTTTTCCTTCAGGAAGTCCTGGCAGGCTCCGCCACCTATGGCATGGCCGAACTCGCGCCCATGCTGATGTTCACCCCCAAGGCGGAAACCAGCAGCTTTCGATCGCCCGAGGATGGGAGCGATCGCCGCTCCAACGGCCTCAGTTCCTACCAAGCCCAGAGCAGCGAAGAACTCGAACTGCTGCCCGTCAAAACCATCCCCAGTCACTTCAGCCAGGTCTACGAAGCCAGCCAGCGCGACTTCCGCGCCGTCTTTGGCTGGGAAGATGACCCCCACCGCCGCAACTTTTCCATCGGTCGCCCGATCGACATGGATGTGCCGATCTGCATCGACCTCGATCGCTTCATCGAACGCAGCAACGGCATCTTCGGCAAATCTGGCACCGGCAAATCCTTCCTCACCCGCGTCATCCTCTCCGGCATCATCCGCAAACAAGCGGCGGTGAACTTGATCTTCGACATGCATTCCGAATATGGCTGGGAAGCCGCCAGCGAAGCCAGCACCCGCAGCCACGTCGCCACGGTCAAGGGCCTGCGCCAGCTCTTCCCCGACCAGGTGCAAATCTATACCCTTGACCCCGAATCGACCCAGCGCCGGGGCGTCCGTGATGCCCAGGAACTCTACATCGGCTACGACCAAATTGAAGTGGAAGACCTGGCTCTGGTGCGCCAGGAACTTAACCTTTCCGAAGCTAGCCTGGAAAACGCCATCATCCTGCGCAATGAGTTTGGCAAGGGCTGGATCAGCCGCCTGCTGACCATGAGCAACGGCGAAATCCAGGAATTCTGCGAGACCAAAATGGGCAATACTGCCTCGATTATGGCGCTCCAGCGCAAGCTCAACCGCCTGGATGACCTCAAATATATTAAAACCTCTTGCACCCGCAACTACATCAGTCAAATCCTCAAAACCCTGGATGCGGGCAAACATATTGTGATTGAATTTGGTTCCCAATCCAACATGCTTTCCTATATGTTGGCGACAAATATCATTTCCCGCCGCATCCACGCTGCCTATGTCCACAAGGCCGATCGCTTTTTGCAGAGCAAGAACCCCAGCGATCGCCCCCGCCCCCTGGTGATCACGATCGAAGAAGCCCACCGCTTCCTCGACTCCGCCACGGTCAAGCAAACCATCTTTGGCACCATCGCCCGCGAGATGCGCAAATATTTTGTGACGCTGCTGGTGGTCGATCAGCGGCCCTCTGGCATTGACCCCGAAGTCATGTCCCAGGTGGGCACCCGTATCACGGCATTGCTGAATGACGAGAAGGATATTGAGGCGATCTTTACCGGGGTTTCGGGGGGGCAGAACTTGCGATCGGTGCTCTCCAAACTTGACTCTAAACAGCAGGCCCTGCTCCTCGGCCATGCGGTGCCCATGCCGGTGGTGGTACAAACGCGCAGCTACGATGCCCAGTTCTATCGCGAAATCGGCAGCCGGGATTGGGAGGGACTGGAGACACCTGCGTTGTTAGAGGCGGCGGCGGCAGCGAAGGCTGATTTGGGGTTTTAGGGTGGTGTATGCAACTTTGGGTAATCGGTAATCGAGAGCGCTGAGCGGTTATTGGATAAATTCCTTCGGTGAGCCCGGTGCATTGCTGTTGCGTTCGGTGGGGAATTCGAGCTTGCCGGGCAGGGGATCTTGCTCGACCAACAGGTAGCGTCGTCCCCAGCCGCCGTTGATGTCTTGAATGCGTTCGGGGGGAGGCTGGGTTTGGGTTGTGGGCAGTTTGATGGGCAACAGTTTGGCCAGTTGAAAATATTGCTCCCCCTCCAGGGAGGTTTGGAGGAGCGTGGCGTTGAGGGCTTGCTGGCGATCGGCGAGGGCGGTTTGTAGGGGCTGGAGCTGGTCTGCGGCTCCATCGACGATCAACGTCGCTAGGAATAGCACCTCCGGGTCTGGCTCCCAGGTGATGTCCAGCTCTTTTTGCTGGAGCTGCCAGCTCTCTTGGTAGCGGCCATCTTTGGCTACATCCCAGAGGTTGAGTTGGATCTGCCAGGTGCCGTCCTGGGCGACGGTGGTTTTTTGGTAGTCGAGGATGGCGTAGCTGGGCTGGAGGGCGAGGAAGGTTTTGGCGGGTTCGGTGCGGTTGCTGGCTTGGCTGGGGGGGCTGGGTTCGTCATTCAGAAAGTCTTTGGTCAGTGCAGCTTCAGTCAGGGCTGGCTCTGGCTCATCCGTGGTAGGGGCCTTTGTCTGGGTTCCTGTCTGGGCTTCTGTCTGGGCTTCTGTCTGCACAACTGCTGGATCGATGGCCGGATCCACGGCCAGATCGGCTGCTGGATTGACAGTTCGGTTGGGCTCTAGTTTGAGATAGCGCAGGGCGGCGATCGCCAGCTCACTCCCCTCAGGCAGCTCGGTTTTGCCCTGCAAGCGATATTGACCATTGGCACCGGGCACCACCTCAAAGTCGAAGGCCAACTCCTGGGCGATCGCCTGGCTCCAAATCGGGTGCCACTGAAACCACTGGCCATGGTCCAGCACGATCTGCTTGGTGGAGCTACAGCCCGACAGCGCCACCAGCGCCAGGGCCGCCACCGGGCGGAACAGCCAGCTTGCCCCGGCTCGGGAGGAGAGGGGCGCGATCGCGCCTTTTAACAGTTTCAAATTGGCCATATCGCCTCCCATTGATAGTCTCCAGATCAACCGCCTCCCAAGCCAGCTCGCTGTACTAGTAGGGCGTAATGCCGTGATACCCGGCTGCCTCCGGCAAAATCGCATAGAGCAAGTTCGCGTTTCGCAAATTCGTACGGCCCAGGTCCACCCCACTAAAGTTGGCATAGCGCAAATCGGTGCTATCAAAATTGGCATCGGTCAAGTTGGCCTCAATCATCACCGAGCCATAGAAACTCGCTGATTGCGCATCTGCGCCGGTCAAATCTCCCCGCTTAAGATTAGAATCCCGCAGCTCAGAATCAGCCAGGTTTGCATTCTTAAGCAGGGCATTTTCCAAGCTAATATTTAACATTTCAGCTTGATAAAGATTTGCCTCGGTCAAATTCGCATCCTGAAGATTTGCCCCCTGCAAAATTGCCTTTTCTAGCTTCGCTCGGGTCAGATTTGCCTCCTTTAGGGTGGTATTGATCAAACGAGCCTCGGACAAATCTGCCCCGGACAAATCCGCCCCCGCCAAATTGGCCCCATTGAGATTCAATCCTCGTAAATCGGCCCCCCGCAGGTCACAGCCAATGCACTTTCGGACCGCCTTCAGCTTCCCAACGTTCGCTTCAATCTGAGCCGGAATCGGCACCACAGACCAATCCTTAGCATCCGACGCCACCCGCACCTCTGTCTCCCGCCCCGCCGCCAACTTCAGCCGTTCAAACACTGCCAGGTCGGGATCTGCAAATACCGGCGCGATCGCTCCATCCGGATCCAACAGCGCCTCCTGCTCCGCCGCTGAACCCTCTAGCCGAGCCAACTCCAGAGCACGACCCTGGCGATGGGACAACTGAACTAGCACCGCAATCCCCAAAGCACCAAAGAACGTGGCCACTAAAAACAAAGTGAAACGCAAGGGAAAACATCCTCAAAAAGCAACTGACCCACCACGACCTATCTTCCCACTCCCTATTTCCCCACCCCCGATCTCCCCATCTCCGACTCCCCATTCCCCACCAACATCGCCTCCAACTCCGCCAACAAAGCCTGCTCATTATAGGGCTTAGAAAAATAGGCCGAAGCCCCCAGATCCATCGCCAACTTACGATGCTTTTCGCCGCTGCGGGAGGTGAGCATGGCAATGGGAATATGGGCGATCGCCGGATCCGCCTTGACCTGGGCCAACACCCCATAGCCGTCCAACCGGGGCATTTCAATATCGCAGATGATCGCCTGAATCGACAGTTCGCCCATCAACATGTCGAGGGCCTGCTGACCATCCTTGGCCTGCTCAACCCGATAGCCCGCCTTTTCCAATGTCAGGGCCAGAAAGCGACGGACATTGATCGAATCATCCACCACCAACACCGCTGGCTTGGCCGAGTTCGCCTGGGGCACAGCGCTAGTGTAAGTGACCCGCCGCAGGGCTTCGCCACTGAGCTTGAGCGCCGCTTCGCCGGGGGAGGTCGCCGCCGCCATCCAGTCGATCAAATCCACCAGGTTGACTAGGGGAATGACGCGGCCATCGCCCATGATCGTGCAGTGACTGAAGCCCTGGGGCAGGCCGATCTGGCCTTCGATGCGGCGGACAGCCACTTCCTGTTCTCCCCAGGAGCGCTCAAATTCCAGGGCGACGGGCTCGTGGTCTCCCTTGAGCAACAGCAGGGCAGGGCTGTCGATTTTGGGATTGTTCTCCAGGCTGTAGGGGGGGCGGGGACAGTTGAATTGCAGCCAGGGAGCCAGGCTGAGACGCTGGAAGGTCTCGCCGTTCCAATCGAAGCGATCAGCTTCCGAATCACGGGGCACTTGGTTGGCGAAGATGACTTCGGTGACGCTATCCGCTGGAATGGCCAGCAACATGCCCTGGCATTCCACCACCAGCACCCGCAGCACCGCCAGGCTAAAGGGCATGGCCAGGGTGAAGGTTGTGCCCTGGCCGGGACGGGTTTCGGCGGTGATTTCGCCCCGGACGGCCTGGAGGCGATCGCGCACCACATCCATGCCCACCCCCCGGCCAGACAGGGCTGTGACTTCCCCTTTGGTGCTAAACCCAGGCTCAAAAATCAGCGACAGAAGCTCCTGCTGGCTGGCGGTTTTGAGCAGCTCATCATCGAGGCCCATGGCCCCAGCCTTGGCCTTGATCTTCGTGATGTTGATGCCCCGGCCATCGTCGGAAAACTCAATCAGGGTGCGGTTGCCCCGCTGCTGGGCACGAATCGTGATCGTGCCCTCCTCGGCTTTGCCCTGGGCGAGGCGTTCTCCTGGGGGCTCCAGGCCGTGGTCGAAGGCATTGCGCAGCAGGTGCATTAAGGGCTCCTGGAGGGCTTCGAGGATATTGCGATCCACCAGGGTGCTGCTGCCCTGGAGCTTGAGGTTGACGCGCTTGCCATATTCCCGACCCAGCTCCCGCAGGCGCGGGGGAAGCGATCCAAGACATCGGAGAGGGGGCGCATCCGTAGGTGGGTCAGTTGGTTGCGCAAGTGCTTGGTGGTTTTGTTGAGGTTGCGCAGGGTCTGGTCCGCTTCCTCCAGGCTGAGGTCGATGTCGGTGGTCACCTCTTGGATTTGAACGATGGTTTCGATCGTCTCCTGGGACTGGAGGCTGAGGCTGTTGTACTGGTCGAGTTCGAGGCGGTCAAAGCCGCTGCGGCCCCGCCCCGCTAGGGTTGTTCCAGGGCTGTTGCTCTGGAGCGGTTGGCCCTGGCCCACCACGGCTCCCACCGTTGCCAGGGCTCGCTCGCGACCGCCCCCGGCCATTTGGTCGTAGGTCGTGCGCAGGTCGCGGTTGCTCTGTTCCAAAACCCTTACCCGCTGTTTGAGCGATTGGGTCAGGCTGCGCAGGCGATCGCAGTACAGGTCCAGGGCGTTGCGCTCAATGGTCAATTCGCCGAAGAGGTCGTTGAGCTGTTCGAGCCGCCCCAGGGAGACCCGCACGGTGCGATTGTCCAGGTCGTCGCTGGCTGGGGATTTGGGGGCTGGGGGCTGGGAGGCTGGCTGGAGCCCAGCGGTTTCAGTCTCCGACCCCGCCTGGTCTGGCCCCGCCGCTTCCGGTTCCAACCATTCGGCTTCCGTGGCCAGTGCTTCCTCCAGGTCAGCTTCGGCTGCGATCGCCGAGGGCAGCCACTGCTCTAGGGGAGAGGGCTCCAAGCTTGCATCGACCTCAACTCGGTAGAGGCTGCGATCGCCCCCAGCCGCTTGCTCCCAGGCGATATTGGTTCCATCAGGGGGGCCATCAATGCTGCCATCAATGCTGCCATCAATTGGCCCATCTATGGCTCCATCCAGCTCCGCTGCGAATGCGGTATCGGTCACGTTCAGCTCCCCAGCCCCCAGCTCCCTGGCAGGCCGGAGACCGGGCAGGGCCAACTGGGTCGGGATCAAGTCGAGCTGTTGGGTCAAGACCAGGGCCTGGGCTCGCCGCCAGGCCGTCAGCGCCGCCTCGGCCACCGGAAAGGGATCGCCGGGGGTCTGCTCCACCGCTTCCAACACCGCCTCGCAAAGGCTACTAAACGCCGACAGTTGCAGCATCTCCCCCAGCCCCCCCAGCTCCCCAGCCAGGGTGATCAGTTCATCGCGCAGATCGCCCTCGCCGGGCTGGTGCAGCAGGGATTCCAGTTGCGCTAGCACCCCCTCCACCTCTGTGCCAAAGACGATCGCCAGCAGCTCCTGGCCTCCATCTCCACTGCCGAGGACCGAGGCTGCATTTTCTTCCTCCGCATCTCCCAGTTGTTCATGCAAGCTCTGGAACAGCGGCTGGGCTTGGTGTTCCAGCCACTGGGGATCCACGGCTTCGCCCTGGCGGGTCACCTGGATCACCCGCTGCAAACAATCCACCCCCGACAGCAGCAGATTTTCTAAGTCTGGGCTGATTTCCAGGGATTCCCGCTTGGTTTTGAGCACCTTGAAGGAATCCTCCAAGCGGTGGGCAAATTCGCTCAAGGTGCCGTAGCCCATCATCGCCGAACCGCCTTTGATCGAGTGGGCTGCTCGCATGGCTTCGTTGACTTTTGCAGGTCTACCCGACTGCCCGCGAGGCCCAGGACGGTGCGCTCTAGCGTGGCTAAGTAGGCCTGGGCTTCATCCAGAAACTGGCGGCGAATTTCTCGCTCTTTTGAATCTTGCTCCATTAAACCTGGCCCATCCTGCTGCGCTTCTGACATGAGATTTTTTCCTAAGATCCGCTATCCAAGACTCGCTCGCTATCCAAGACCCGCTATCCAAGACCTGTTATTTCAGGCCCGTTTTGCCTATGAAACCTGGCCTATGAACCTGGCCTATGAAACCTGGCCTATGAAACCTTGAACGTACCAACCGATTCCTGGAGCTGTTTGGCGACACCCACGGTGGATTGCAGGGATTCGGAAACCTGGGTCGATGAAGCGGAGGTGCGCTGGGCAATCTCCGATAGATTTTTCATCAGGGCCGTGATCGATTCCGAGGTATCGGCTTGTACCACCGTGGCATCGGAAATCGACTTGACCAAGCTGTTGATTTCCTGGGAAACCGCGACGATTTGGCCCAGGTTTTGTTTGGCGTTGTCCACCAAATGGGTTCCTTCCACCACCTGGGTGGTGCCTAGCTCCATGGCCTGGACCAGCTCGCTGGTTTCCCGCTGGATGTTATCGACAATTTGCTCGATTTCCTGGGTGGCGATCGCCGATCGCGCCGCCAGTTCACCCACCTCTTCGGCCACCACGGCAAAGCCCTGGCCTTCTTCGCCCGCGCGGCGCTTCAATGCCCGCATTGATGGCCAACAGGTTGGTCTGCATGGCGATTTGATTGATCAAATACACCACCTTGGAGATCTGCTGGGAGGATTCGCCCAGACGCTTGGCCTTCTTGGCAGTTTCCCCGATCGTTTCGCGCAGGGTGAGGATGTTGTCCACGGTGCGATCCATGGACAGGCCCCCCGCCACCGCCGTATCCGCTGCGCTTTGACTGACCAAGGCGGCCTGGCTGGCGCTGCCCGCCACGGATTGAATCGATCGCGTCATCTGCTCCACCGAGCCCAGGGCAGAGGTGATCTGCTCGGACTGGCGCAGGGCTTCCTGGGTGAGCTGGCGAATGTTGATATCACTCTCGTTGACGGATTGGTTGACCTGGAGCGTGGAATCCTTCACCTGGGTCACCACCTGACGCAGGCTCTCCACGATGGAGTTGAAGAAATCCGCCACCGTGCCGATCGCCCCCTCGCTGACGTTGGCCCTGGCGGTGAGGTCGCCATCGGCCACGTTTTCCACATCGCTCAGCAGCTCAATCAGTTGTATTTGCAGAGCTTCATTTTGCTTGCGCTGCTGTTCCGAGGCAGCCTCGGCGGCCTGGCGGGCATCGTTTTGGTCGCGCAGCAGCTTGGCTTGCTCCAGGGCATAGCCAAGCTGGACAACAACCTGCTGGGCAAAGGCGATTTCGTCTTCTTGCCAGGCGCGGGGGCCATCACATTGGTGGATGCAGAACAGGCCCAGCAGTTGCTCCCGCATCAGGATGGGAATGACCAGGTTGGCCCGGATCTGGTAGGGCTCTAGCTCCTGGCGATAGCAGGGATGGATGTCGGCTGCTTGGATGTCCTCGACAATGTGGATGCGTCCCCCTCGGTAGGCTTCAGTGTAGTCGTTGGCAAAGCAGGGATCGGTGATCGCTTGGTTCAGCATCGAGACCCAGTCGGCCAGTACGGATTCAGCGGCGATCGCCCCCCCATACGCTCTCATCCAAGCAGTAGACCACCGCCCGATCCGATTCCAACACCCGCCGCACTTCATCCACTGCGGCCTGAAAAATTTCCTGGGTCTCTAGGGGAGCGCGCATTTTTGTAGTGATGCGGTTGAGTTGCTGGGCCATTTGGGCCTGGCGCTCCTGGCGCTTGGCCTCGCTGGCCAGGCTCGATTCGGAGAGGACAATGCTGTCAGTCATGGCATTAAAAGACATGGCCAGCTCGCCTACCTCATCGCTGGATTGGACCAAGGCGCGGCGATCGCGATCGCCCCGAGAGAAGGATTCTGTTGCCTCGTTCAGGCTCAACAGCGGCTGGAGCACGGTCTTGCGGAAGGCCCAACTCCGCAGGCCAATCAGACCGATGGAAACCCCCAACACCCCCAGCTCTTGGAGCAAGCTGCGGTTCAGCAGGCTGTTGAGCGTGGTTTCTGGAGTGCCCTGGAGCAGGATGGCCCGCGTCTCCTCAGGATCGAAGATTTCGATATCGCCCCGAGCCTGGCGATAGTCGTTGTAGATTCTGGTCGGTTCAGCGCGGGCGGCCATGGTATAAAACTCATCCCCCAGCTTGATGCGCTCCACAAAGGTCTCCTGGGGGTTGGCCGCTGCCGAGGCCAGTAGGGACTCCGCTGCAACCGGCACAGCGCTCTGGGCTCGGTCCAGGTCTTCCCCCATATAGAGGCTGGTGGCCAGGGCAAAATTCCCCTCGCTATCCCGCTGGTAGACTGCGCTATAGCCATTGCCAAAGGCCCCCATCACCCCCTTGGGAATGGCGGACTTGCCGTTGACCACATCCCCAAAAACCAGCGCGCCAATGGTGCGGGCTGGATCCGCTGGGTCAAACACGGGGGTGACGATGTAGCGAACCAAAAATTCATCTCCTTCGACCCCTTCCGGCAATTGGGCCCCCTCCTGCTCCAGCTCCTGGCGGGTAGCGAGTTCGCTGGTTTTGAGCTGGCTACCCTGTTTCAAGACCGTCGAGACCAGTCCGTAGGGATCAAATGCCTCTCCGGTGCGATCGCGGTTGCCATTGGCAATAATATTCAGATCGCCCCCCACCAACGTTGCATATTCAATGGAACGGGCTTGGATTTCATTGTTGAGTGTGCGGCGCAGCAGCTCCATCTCCCCTGGCGTGGGGGCGAGACCCTGGCTCTGTTCCACCACCGCCTTGACGATTGCAGCGTTATCCGACTGGCCGCGTGAGCCAAAGGCCATCTGATCCATCTTGATCCGATAGCGAACATCGGTGATCTCCACCTCAGACTTGGCCTGCTCCACCAGTTGCTGACGCAGCGCATGGGTGATAATCAGCGTCGAGCCCACACCTAAGCCCAGCAGGGGAACTATCTCGCCAACCATCATCGCTAGGAGCTGCTTACGCCCCAGGGGGAGGTTCCGGAACCACTGCACCCAGCCAGAACGCCGTCGTTTTTCCGGACGCTGGCCCAGGGCGGCAGCCTGTCCGGCGATGGCTATTGCGGGATCTGCCTGGAGATCTGGCGATGGATTAGGCGATGGCTCTGCCTGGAGGTCTGCCTGGAGGTCTGCCTGATCTGGTGATGCATCCGCCTGGAGAGCCTGGGCAGAATCTTCTGGGGGCTCCGTCAGCCCATGGGTCTCTAGAGCTAGGTCTTCGGCTGGCCCCTCGTCAGTTGTTTGCTCAACACGACTGGGCGAGAGGGCTCCACTCCAGTCTGTCTGGGACTCGCCAAAGTGGGGGCTTTGGGTATCACCGTACTTTCGAATGGGGGTTGGGTTGATCATAACGGCAAGCTATCCTCGATTGATTGAGTCATCCAAGCGTGAGAATTGATGGGCAGGCTCCAAGGTTGGAACGCTGCGGAAACGGGAAATAGGTTTGGGGCGAGTTTTGGGGCGGTTGCCCTGGAACTGCGATGAGAGACCCGTCCCAGCCAGTTCACGGCCCAAGCCAGGGCGCGGTGGGAGAAACCTGGGCCTAGCCAGCCAGCTTCAGGTGTTCGAACAGGGGAGACTGCAAGATCCGCTGGGCATCCAGCACCCAGCAGCTCTGGTCATCCCAAGCGCAGACTTGGCTGATGTAGGGAGCAGCCAGCTCATGGGGGATATTGCTTGCTGGCTGAAGCTGGGTTTCGGTCACCCACATCATGTTTTGCACCTGGGCCACGGCCAGCCCCAGGGCCGCCGAGCCAGCCCGCACGATCACGACGCTGTGCTCAGACGCATTGGGAGCCAGCCGCGACACGCCGAGCAGCGCCCCCAGATCCACGAGCCAGAAAATCCGGTTTCCCCGATTCATCAAGCCCAGGAAGGCGCTGAGCATGTTGGGCATCGGGCTCAGCCGCTGCACCGAGAGTGATAGGACTTCCTGAATCAGGCCCATGGACATGAGCACGTCCAGGGGGGGCTGGCCGGGAATTGCGGGCAGTTGAAAACGCAGGTGGAGCTGGCCCTCCTTGGGCTTATTCCGGCTCGCTAGGTCGGGGAGAGCAAGGGGGGGAGGGGATTGGAGGGGCGATCGCGGCGCTGTAGACAAGCCAAGGGAAAGGGTCATGGTGGTATATGGCCAAGAGCTAATTTAGAGTCAGTTGAAAGCCAGCTAAAAATCAGTCCAAGCACTACGTCAAAATCGACTGCACCACATCCAAAAGCTGCTGACGGGTGAAGGGCTTGGTAACATAGACTGCCGCTCCCTGTTTCAAAGCCCAAAGGCGATCGATCTCCTGATCCTTAGAGGAGCAAATCACAATGGGGATTGTCGCCGTGGCCGCATTGCGCTTCAAGCTCCGACAAAGCTCAAACCCGCTCATGCCCGGCATGACAACATCGGTGACGATCAGGTCTGGCAGGCTTTCTTGAATCCGACTCATGGCATCCTTGGCGTTAATGGCATTGGAGACCAAAAACCCCCCTTCACGCAGGTAATGGCTAATCAGTTCCATCTCCGCCAGCGTGTCTTCAACAACCAAATGGTAGATCTTTTAACGACTGTGTTCATCCTATTTCCCTGACATAATCCCTGAACAGCATTTAACACTCTGAATTCGATTGATCCTGCTCGATTGGCAACGCTCGATTGGACCGAAGCACTAGCGATGGCGATCGCGCTCCACCGGCAAGTTTCGGAAGACAATTTTGAGTAGCTCGGAGCGACTAAAAGGCTTCGTCAAGTAACCGGAAGACCCCACCAGTTTCGCCCTAGCCCGATCCAAAAAGCCTGTATTGCCCGTCACCATTAAGATGGGCACGGACTTAAAGGCGGGATGGCGGCGCAACAAAGAGCACAGCTCATAGCCATCTAAGTTGGGCATTTCCACATCCAACAGCACCAGATCAGGCTTGCAGCGCACGACCTGCATCAGGGCGCGCACCGGATCATTGATCATAAAGACCGAGAAATCATCCTCTTCTAGGTAGCTGTGGATCAGTTTCAAAATGCTGGGGCTATCGTCCACGCAGACGACGCGGTAGCGACGGGGGGCGGGCCGCGCGGGAGCCGGCGCTTCGGTTGTCCCGCCCGCCTGCCCAAACGGGGCCACCTCACCCAAAAGAGGCTCGGCGGCGGGGGCTTTGAGAAATGCCGTGGGTAATACGGTGGGTGAAGCGAGGGCGATCGCCGGGCTGGGAGCAAAGGGAATCACGGGAGAACTCTGGGGCTCAACGAGCTCCATCCGGGGGCTGCTGGCGCGGCACTCCCGCTCCGACTCGCAGGAGCGAACAATTTCTCGCAAATCTAACCGACAGATCGTGAACCAATCCTCAAATTCGCTGCGGTCAATCAGGTCATAGCTGCCCGTGGTGGTAGACAGCAGGGACGTGATCGATTCCCTGGCTAAGGATTCAACCAAGCTGGCGGCCTGGGATGGGGTTAAATACTGCTGCTCCAACAGCCACTGCACGGCCTGATAGTCGGGGCTCAGGGCGGAAGGCGTCGCTTGGCGGGGCTCAAACAGCAGCCGCACCTGCACCCGCACCGCACTAACCAAGGTGGGAATGCTGCGCCCCATCTGCCTCAGATGGTGCTCCAGGCGATCAAAGGCCTGCTGGGCTGCCGAAGCATAGACCAATTCACCGTCTTCTAGGTAAAGCTTCCAGGCTTGGGAACCGCTGTAGACCATCAAGCAGCCGCTGTTCTTTTGGCCCGCAATCTGGGCCAACAGGGTGAGAGGATTAAATCTTAAAAACGAGGACTCGCTAGACAGGTGCAAACTATTCATTCTTTCTTGATCCACAGAGAAAATGGACGCCGCGCTGAACCTCGCCTCACCCCTAGGCTTGGTCAGCAGCTCCCAAGCCTAGAACAATGTTTATTTCGACAGATGGGCGTCACAATCAATCCCAAAGGTCGCGATTAAGTCTCTCAATTTAATCGGATGCTTTGGGGTGATTTAGTCAAAATCTTTATAAAATAATATCATGATATACCGAGCCTAGAAATCCGTATTTGATTTTAGTGATCGTCAATTAGAAAACATTGAAGTTGTTCGGAAGACGCAACTAGGGGTAGGGATTTGGCATAGCTTAGGCTCTGAACTAGGTGGGCTTTGGGTGATTCGCTGTTGTCTTCAATCAAGCTGATGAAAGGGAGGAAATTTATTTTTTAATTTCGAAATACCTTCGCAAAAGTTGCCTGCATTACATTTTAAATTACTGCGCTATGCCGTCTTGGAATTTGAGGGTTGAGGTCGTTGATGTTTTGCTCCATTGTGATGGGATAGTTTGTTTCCGGTCTTGGTTTGAGGCGGTGACCCATTCTGGCGATCGCCCCCTACAAATAATTCTTCTTAACTGACACAATCGTGCATCTGAAATGCTTGGGCGGTGCAGAATATTGGGAGAAGATAGGGGGAAATAGCTCAACCATAGTGACTGAGAAGCTGCTTGATCTTCTCCCGCTGCTGGGCGCGCAGCGCCTTGGGAAAATCTAACTCCAAGGCTGCCACGTCGCCCCCCCGATGGGATGAAGAAAATTCCAGACTCTGCACCCGCGCCACCAAACTACAGGGCTGGGATTGGCCTGGTAGAAAAATCAGTAGCCCCAGGGTCGGACGCACAATTTCTAACTCGCTGATCTCTTCAAAATCCTGGAACTTGAGCTCTAGGCGCAGATCCCGCAGCCCCAGCTCCGTGATTTGTCCCACGCGGGTCTCGCCATGCCACCCCTCCCAGTAAAGCTGAACCGGAGCCTGGCCCCGCTTGCGCAGACGGACACCGGACTCGGGCCGGAACTGTTCGAACACGCGGCGCAGGCTGGTGGCAATGAACTGGAGCGAGGCGAGGGGAACGTCCCGGTCTTCGCGTTTTTGGGAATACCATTCATTTACATCGCTGTAGAGCACGAGGGTAAGGTCATCCTGCTGCACCGGCGTCGGTTCGAGAAACTCCAAGGCCAGCAGGGCCTCTAGCTGGGGGGTGCCCGTAGCGCGGACAACCCGAGCATCCAGCAAGGCCCGCGCGCCAAAGTCGCCGACGATCTCCACTAAGACCTCATCGGGAATGTTGGGCCAGTGGGGCAGCAGGATCTGGGCACCGCTTTCGCTCAGGTTGACGGTTTGGCCCGTCCAGCTTTGGCCCCCGCCGTGGAGGGTGGCTTCGAGCCTGCGGGGCAGGCGGTGGGCGGCCCGGAGCTGGGGCTGTTCGAAGGCGACGAGGCAGGCGGCAATCACCAAAACCAGGTTGAAGGAACACCAAAAGGCATTGATCAAAACGGTCTGGCTATCTTCGGGGCTCCAGATCAGCCAGAGGGGAACGGCCAGCAGGGCGGCGGTGCCGATCACGCCCAGGATGACGAGATAGCGCACGCTGTCCACATCGAAGGAACGTTTTGTGACCGTCAGTCCCTTGTCGGTGACGTTGAATGTGCCCAGGTTGGGATTGACCAGGGCCAGGAGGGTGACAATGCCTGCCTGGAACGACATGGCAAATTCATAGATTTCATTCCAGAACGAGAAGCGAACATGCTTATAGCGAATGTAGTTTGTCTGCATCGACAAAATCACATAGGGCAGCGCATAGAACAGGGTTTCAACGCCGAGGCCCTTGACGGAGTTGATGCCCAGGAGCAGGTACAAAATTGGGGCGACCAGGTACATCAGCCTGGGGAAGCCAAAGAAAAAGTGGGAGGTGGCGCTGAAGTAGCAAATGCGCTGGGAGAGGGTGAGCTTGAGCTTGCGGTTGAACAGCGGGTTTTCCAGTCGCAAAATTTGGGCCATGCCCCTGGCCCAGCGCACCTGTTGGCCCACGTAGGATGAGAACATTTCGGGGGCGAGGCCCGCCACCATGATCCGGTCGTAGTAGATCGTCTTGTGGCCGAGGGAATGGAGCCGCAGGGCGGTGTGGCAATCTTCGGTGACGGTTTCGGTGGCAATGCCGCCGACTTCCAGCAGGCTGTGGCGGCGAATGATCGCAGCGGAGCCGCAGAAGAAGGTGGCGTTCCAGGCATCGTTGCCCTTTTGCAAAACCTTGTAAAACAGCTCGTTGCCCACGGGGATGAGGCCCTGGGTGCGCAGGTTGCGCTCGAAGGGATCGGGGTTGTAGAACCAGTGGGGGGTCTGGACGAGGGCGACGCTGGGATCTTGGAAGAAGCCCACGGTTTGGCTGAGGATTTTGCAGGCGGGGATGTGGTCGCAGTCGAGGATCAGCACCAGTTCGCCTTGGGTGCGGGGCAGGGCTTGGTTGATGTTGCCTGCTTTGGCGTGGTTGTTGTTGTCGCGGGTGAGCATGGTGCAGCCCAGCTCTGTACACATCTGCTGGAGCAATTGGCGGCGATCGCGGTATTTCTCCGCTCGGCCATCATCGAGTACATAGACGGCTTTCTTGGGGTAGTGAATCGCTAAGGCCCCCAGCACGGTTTTGCGGACGATGGCCACATCTTCGTTGTAGGTGGGGATGTAGATATCCACCAGGGGCCAATCGGCGCTGGGGATCGAATCGAGGGGGATGGATTGGCGATCGCGGATCCGCAGGGTTTGGAAATAGGCCAAAAACAGTGTGGCAATGGCATAGAGTTCGGCTGTGTAGAGCAGCAGCGAGAACAGCGTATTCAGCGGTCCTTCAAAATTGAGCGTGTAGCTGGTGCGGTAATACCAATAGCGCAGGGTCATCACCGTGCTCAGGGCAATCAGCAGCAGGTGGAAGCGTTCGCTGGTGCGGGGGCGCTGTTGGCGATCCTCCAAACGCACCATTAGGGATCCCAGCAGCAACACGCATCCCGCCAAAAATGCCTGCTGCTGCCAGGCGCTGGGGCGGAAGGTGATCAGGGCAGACTGGCCCAGCCCAGGAGTCCCAACAGCACCATCAGGGCTCGGCGATCGAGCCAGTCAAAGCCCAGCTCGAACAGCCGGGGGAGATGTTCGGTTAGGGCTTGGGTGAGGGTTTGGGCGATCGCCCCCGACCAGGATTGTTGGGCCGAGCGCTGGGGTGAGGGCTGGGCAGTCGATCGATCAGCCGTAGCACTGGAAACGGAGTGGGGCTCTAAATTTGCAATTGAGCTAGCAACTGAATGGGGCGGTGAGCTGGGAACGGAGCTAGATTGGCCCGAGCGGCGGTTTTTGAATCGATCCTGGAAGTGCTTGTTTTTGATCAACATGGTCTAGGGCTCCTCCGCCGGGGCCGGGGCTCCTGAGGTGATGAGCGATCGCACCGCCGGATCAGGCCCAGTTTCAGGCCCAGTTTCAGGCCCAGTTTCAGGCCCAGTTTCAGGCCCAGCATCCTCCTCCGACGCCGGGGCAAACCTGGTTAGGTAGGTCTGGGCGATGCCGTAGCCAATGGCCGCCACCACAAACAAGCCCGGTATCAAGAACAGCCAGCCCCCCCGGAAGGCCCGTTTGAGCTGTTCCCCCGAGGAAATTTCGCTGATCTGCCGCTGTTGGGGTGCGCGGCTGACAAATTCCAAATCGTAATCCTGGGGATCATTGGGGGAGGGATCAATTTCCTTGGCGCTAATCAGGGCCGTATCTTTTTGGAGCTGAAAAAATAGTCCATCCCGGCTGAAGACATCCTGGACCCGCCCCAGCCCTGAGGGCGTCTGGGCGCTGAGCATCAAGAGGACGCGATCGCGATTCCAAGGGGAAATCACCTCGCGGATCACGCCCTCGGCATCGGGCAGCGTGCGCAGCTCACTGGCGTCCCGCTGCCGCTTCCAGAGGGAGCCGAGGGCAAAATTTCCGGTCTCCAGACTTTCTTTGAAGGGAAAGCGAGCTCGACTCCCCAGGGCAATCAGGTGGGCATTGTCCCGCACCGGATCGGGCAGATCGCGCTTTTCATAGGCCGAAAGCTGGATGGCTTCGGAGCGGCTGAGGCGGCCCAGGCGTTCGGCCACCTCCAGCAGCAAGCTCAGCTCCTCCGGGCTGGGATCATCGGGCAAAACCAGGGCGGTGCGGGAGAGATCCTGGGGGGCGGCAAAGGGATAGCCCGCCTGGAGGCGCTCTAGGCTGGGCAGCTCGACCCCGGCCTGGCGCTGGAGGTCAAATTCAGTTGTACTGTGAACCGTTCCCCAGAGGTGTTGATCCACCGCGCGGTTGCAGGAGCGACGCTCGCGGGGATCCATTTGGAACAGCACCTGGAGCTTGGAGTTGGAGCGAATTTTGTCCTCGGGCAGCTTGACGGTCAGGCTTTGCTCCCGTTCCCCTTCGATTTTGTCCAGTTTCTTGCCCCCCAAAGGCAGGCCATCCAGGCGCACCTCCATCAGGGAGGTCAGGGGGTTCATTTGGGGGCCGTAGCTGTAGCGCAGGGTGACGCTGTTGCCGGGCAGGAAGGTGTCGTCCGGCAGAGCGCGCAGGTCAAATTCGATCGTCGGGGCCTCCGCTCCGCGAACGGTGACATCTTCATTGGGGCGCTCCAAAAAGTCGGTCAGGTCTTGTAGTTGGAACTGGCTGCGATCGGGCAGGTAGCCCGGCCAGTCTCGGGGGGCCGGTGCGGGCACTGCGGTCAGGGCATCCACCAGGACGGTCTGGCCGGTGGCGATCGCACGATCGCGCCCCTGGGTCAACAACTGCACCGCCTGGGTCACCGCTGCTCCATCCGGCCCACTAGCCACCAACACCGGCTGTCCCTGGGGGCACTGCCCAACATCAACAGGCCCGTGCGGGGCG
>JAAUQQ010000383.1 GCA_012032745.1 Synechococcales cyanobacterium RM1_1_8 | reverse complement strand
ACCATCCCCTGTGTGAGCAACCGCAAGGGCGAAACTGAGGAAAAGGCCGTGCTTCGGTTGCTGCGTCAACAAAACTCCCACCAGTCCATTCAAGACTTAGGCTTTACGGCCCACACCCGCGCCCTCTACCAGAGCTGGCTCGAACAACCCCAGGGCATGATCATCCTCACTGGCCCCACTGGCTCCGGCAAAACCAGCACGCTCTACACCAGCCTGCGGGCGATCGCCCAGGAATCGGTCAACATCATCACCGTCGAAGACCCCGTCGAATATGTCCTGCCCGGCATTACCCAAACCCAAGTGAATGAGGCTTCAGGCATGAGCTTCGGGGCTTGTCTACGGGCCATTCTGCGCCAAGATCCCGATGTCGTCATGATCGGCGAAGTGCGCGACCCCGAAACCGCCGAAACCGCTGTCCGTGCCGCGCTCACGGGCCACCTCGTCTTTACCACCCTCCACACCAACGATGCCGTGGGCGCGATTCCTCGCCTCAAGGACATCGGCCCCGACCCCGGCCTGATCAGCGATGCCCTGCTGGGGGTCATTGCCCAACGCCTAGTCCGCCGCGTTTGCCCCCACTGCGCTGAAGCCTATACTCCCACAGCCAAAGAGGCCAATTTCCTCGGCTTGAGCCTATCAGAAGCCCTAGAGCACAACTGGCAAAAAGGGCGCGGTTGTTCCCATTGCTTCAACTCAGGCTACCTGGGCCGCGAAGCCGTGATGGAAGTTTTGCATGTCGATGACACCATTCGCCAAATCATCTACGAAGGCTCCATCACCGACCTGCGCCGCTATCTCCAGACCAGTGGCTTTGCCTCCTTCCGGGCGGCTGCCATTGATAAGATTAACGCTGGATTGACCACCTTAGAAGAGGTGAAACGAGTTTTGCCCATGAGTGCTTTGAACCCGAGAACCATGGCATTTCCCGCTCCAGTCCAGACCGCTTTCGTGGCTCGATCTGTCCCGGAGCATTTCCCCGCTTTTGTCGGGCACCGTTCCCCCAAGGGGTGAGCAACCCAGCTTCCTCGCCATGGCCCTTGATCTAGGTGGGATTCAGAGGCGTTAGGGACTTCCAGAGATTTAATCATCCAGGTCGAGCTTGGGGCTTGGCAGGGCGTTCAGCGGAACGCCCCTACGGTCAAATAATACTGACTCCCCATCTCCCCATCTCCCCAATTTGGATGCTTTATTCCTTGGAAGTCCCTTATGTCGATGGGGAGCTTGCGATCGCCCGATCACCCCAAGCTTGGGCGACCGGGCGCGATCTCACCTCCCCCAGACAACCCTCGACCTAGGCCACAAACGCCCCGGCCAACTCACTCACCGTCTTCCAACCGACCACCGCCAGCTTGTCATCGCCCTTAAAGATTTCAGCGCCCTGGGCACCGTTTCTCAAGGTCAACTCAGACTCGGCGAAACCCTTCAGGGTGGTGGACCCCATCTGGTAGTTGGCGATGAAGTCATAGCCTTCCCCAGTGCTGAGGATGACGATCGCATTGCTCGCTCCGCCCAGCCAGACTTCATCCATGCCGCTGCCGCTGTCGATCACATCGGCACCGCCATTGGCATAGATTTTGTCATCGCCAGCGCCGCCGAAGAAGGTCTCGGCTTTGTCGCTGCCGTAGAGGCCATCGTTGCCGGAGCCACCCACCAAGGTCAGGATATTGCCGTTGCCGTAAATCAACTGGTCCGGATCCAGACTGCCGCCATCACCGCTGCCGCCATCACCGTTACCAGCCAGAAAGCCCGCAGTGCCCAGGCGGGGATCCAAATTGAGGGGCTGGTTGAGCTTGAGCTGGATGATTTCGGTGTTGTCGATCGCCGCTCCGGTCAAGTCCCGACCGATGGAGAAGGGGTAGTTGTTGTCATTGGCCACCAGGATCGTATCCGCATCCAAAACCAACACATTTTCGATTGTCACAAAGGGGAAATCGAAGGTGGTTTTGCCATCGCCGTTGAGGTCGTTGGGATCGGCAATGTTGAGCAAATCCACCAGGGCTTCTTTTTTGACAAAGCCATCTGCATCAATTTCAGATAGGTTCACCTTAAAAATTTGCTTGAATTCCGCAGAAGCACCCTGGCCACCATCCCGTTCAATCACAAGAAACTCATCGTTGTTGATGGGGGTAAAGTCCCCGATCGCATGGTTCGCTGCTTCCATTTGATAGAGACCCACCAAGCCCTCAAAGGAGCTGCTGGCCACATCAAATTCATAGATGCGCAGGGAACCGGTGGGGTCACCCAGAACCGTGCCTTCCAACATGGGATAGAGGGTTTGGCGATCGGGGCTAAAGGCCATGCCTTCGTAGCCGCGAGAGCGGGACAGGTTGGCCGCTGCATTCCCAGCCAAAACATCTGGGCTATCGGGCGAGTAGACAAACTCAGCGTTCATTTGAGCGACAACCGCTGCACCGGCTTCAGGAAAATCGGTGAAGAAACCGTCAACGCCAATTTGAGTCAGTTGGACAAACTCCTGCTCCGGGGTTTGGGGCGTACCGTCCGCATTTAGCGTCAGGAAACGTTCCTCGTTGCGCAGGGTGTAGGGATGGACCTGCAACCCAGCCTCATGGGCATCGTCCACAAAGGAAGTCACTTCGCCGGTCAACTGGCTTGTGATTTCTGCAGTGCCATCGCCATTACCATCCACGGGGGTTGCCAGGGCTTGGCGCAATAAAATGTTGTTCTTCCAGGGGCCAGCGCCTTCGGCATATTTGGCACTGATCACTTTGAGGAAATCAGCATTGTCTAGGTCGCTGTAGACCGTGCTGGCAGACAGTTCATTCTCCACGGCATCGAGGAAGTCCTGGCCGTAGATGGCCGCCAAGTCGTTGCCCTGGGCCACATTAAAGCGGATATCGTAGGGGGCGGAAAAGCCATCCTCTACGGGCGCATCGGGCAGGGTATTACCGTAGAGCTGTACCAGGGGAATATCGCCCAGCCCCTCTGCATCGAGTTGTCCCTGGAGTTCAATCAGGTTTTGGAACTCAAAGGATTGAATGAAGATGCGGTTGGGGTCGGTGAAGCCGGTGGACTTCAAGGTTTCGATCAGGGGTTCTTCCAAGGAAAGACCCTGCTGATCAAAGAAGGTGGGGTGCTTGGTCTCAGGGTAGATGCCGACTTGCTTGCCAGTGTCTGCCTCAAACTTTTGCACCAGTTCAATCACTTCTTGGAAGGTCGGAATTTCAAATTGACCGTTGAAGGACTGATCGCGGAAGCTACGCGATTGCACTGCACGCAACTGTTTGATTTCGGCCAGGGTGAAGTCTTCAGCGAAGTAGGCTGTGACTTCCACACCATCGAGATTTTTGGTAGACATGCGGTCTGCACCAAAGACCTCTGCGACGTTGGTGGTGTCATCCAGGATGGGCTCGTGGCGAGCAATCAAAACACCGTCTTTTGTAATAACCAGGTCGGGCTCAACGAAGTCTGCACCCTGTTCCATGGCGAGCTGGTAGCTTCCAGGGTGTGCTCGGGGCGATCGCCGCTGGCTCCCCGGTGACCAATCACGAGGGGCGCTGCGCCCGTGAGGCTGTTGAAGCTAGTGAGATTGGGGGTTGCGATCGGGGCTTCGAGCAGTTTGCCCGTGCTATCGAAATGCAGAATGTAGGGGCCAAACTCTTCGCCGATCCAGATGTCGCCATTGCCATCGATCACGAAGGATTCGATGTCGAAATCAGACCCCGTCAGATGACGCTCGCTGGAACCTTGATTTTGAATATCAAAGGGGATCAAATTATCGGGATCGCTGAGCTGCACAAAACCCTGCACCGCTGCAGCGCGATCGCCCCCTTCAGAGCCCCGCAAAGCTGGGGTCAACTTGATAAAGACGCAACAGATAATCTGCGCTGTTGGCCTTAGAACCAAAGCCATTGTCCGACAAGAACCAGTAGCTAGAGCCATTGCCGCCGGGGGCAAACTGCACGGCGCTAAAGCCCTGGACCGGCTGGCTGTCAAAGGGTGTGTTGCGACCATTGGTGGGGTTGGTGACCGCAGCGCCCGAGGCAGGCCCCTCCGCAAAACTATCGGCGGGCAAGGAAGCAAAGCCTTCCAGTTCAGCGGTGGGCTGGCTGTTGAAGTTCGTCATGGTAGGTAGACTCCTAGGGGTGAAGGAAGAAAGGTCCAGACTCAGCAGGGGAGCAGCGGGAAATCTCAGCGGTTTGCGTGATTTCCCATTGGTTTGGGAAAGCAGCCATAGGTAAAGTCCGGAGTCTGCTTTGGGATAAATCTAGGAAATTTTAAACTTTGAATAGCAATCAAACTTTCTTGCATTCAGGTGTAAATTAGAGACGAAATTGATACAGCGTAGACTGTTCAAAGACGACCTAAATCCGCTCTCAATCTATCAGTTGAACATTAAGGAGTCGAATCAATGAGGTTAAGGTAAGAGGGCGAATCGGGAATTTTTTAGGCATTCATATACAACACAAAAGTCCCTCGATCCAGTCTGGATCGAGGGA
>JAAUQQ010000382.1 GCA_012032745.1 Synechococcales cyanobacterium RM1_1_8 | reverse complement strand
GTCAGTTGATGCTGGCTGAGCTCTTTTTGATCTCATTTGATCTGAGCTTGACGATGTTTTTACCAACCGTGCCCCACCCATTCTGGTCACAGGCTGTTCCCGCTCTGGAACGACTTGGGTGGGGAAAACCCTTGCTTTGAACCCTCGGATTCAGTATTTATATGAACCTTTCAATCTTGATATGGGAACGGATGGCATCGGTTTTCCCCATCAATTTATGTATCTCTGCCGTGATAATGAGCACCTATATTTGGATGCTATTCAAGATGTGATCACTGGCCCTCAGAGGCTACCTTTAGGCTTGAAGCTGGGATTTCATCGCCCTGCCAGGCTGCTGATGAAAGATCCCTTGGCTTTCTTTTCCGCAGATTGGCTAGGGCAGACTTTTGGAACCCGTGTGGTGATTATCATTCGCCATCCTGCCGCTGTCGCCAGCAGTCGATATCAACTCGGCTGGCGGTTTGACTTTGCCCATTTCTTGGATCAGCCCCTGCTGATGCGGGATTATCTCGCTCCGTTTCGCGCGGAGATGGAGTCATTGAGTGGTCGCGATCGCGATGTGATTGATGAGTCTATTCTGCTCTGGAAAATGATTCATCAGGTGGTGATGCGCTACCGGGAGGACCATCGGGACTGGATTTTTCTGCGCCATGAGGATCTCTGCCGAGATCCCCTAGGGCAGTTCCAGGGGGTATTTGGGCGGCTCGGCTTGGGCTGCGATCGCGCGATTCAAACCCAGATTCACAACAGCACATCCCAAGACAATATCATCGAGCCCAGCCAAGCAACCCAGCACAGCCTAGCTCGCGACAGCCGGGGGTTGGCTCAAGTTTGGAAAAGTCGGCTTTCTTCACAGCAAATTGAACATATTCGCTTGGGGGTCGCTCCGATTGCAGATCAGTTTTATGGCAGCGAAGACTGGTGAGCCTTGTCGTGGAGTAACCTTGCCCGTGGGGTAGCCTGGTCCGTAGGGGACAACACGGCAAGAATGGTAGCTGAGTAGTAGACTTTTCCCATACCTTCGAGCCAGGGACGATGCGAAAACCGGAAAGTCAGTTTTATGGGCTGAATCAGCGGTGGCCTAATCTATTTTCAAGCACCCGAGAGCCGACATTCTGTCTCGGTTCTTCACCTACCGAAATCTCTGCCATTTAATTTAATTGATGCACTCCCAGAACCCCTTTGAAATAGGCCAGTCTCTGCGCCCCTACCTCCCCATCATGGCTCGATTCAAGGCGCGCCTGCCCAGCCGACATTTGTTGAGGAGATTGCGCTTAAGCCGGGACAAGGGCGCAATTTTCATCGCGCCGGATGAAACGGGAAGCCTGGGGGATGGAGCGATGCTCCAGGCGGGGGTTGATTATCTGAAACAGCAAGGTTTTAGTAAATTTTGCATTGTTTACCCCCAGTACATAGATGATGAGCCTAAGACTTGGGACCATATCTCTGGCGTGAATGAGTATATCGGAGTTCAGTATCTGTACCAGCCTGAAAACAATAAAGATGCAGTAATTGCTTCCCTAAAACGATATTGGCAGGATCTCGCAAGATTTGTAGGGCTGTCTAAATCCTATGGTTATGTTTATTGTATTGGTGCTGATGTAGTCGATGGCTATTACTCCACTGAGATTTGCGATTTTCTATCGGGTTTAATGAGTTTGGCCCACGCCGCTGGTGCAAACACCACCTTGGCGGGATTTAGTTTTAACAAAATTCCAAAACCTCAAGCCGTCGAGCTACTCAATGCCGTGCCTCGAAACGTTCGTTTTTGCTCCAGAGATCCATTTTCCCAACATCGGGCACAACAAACCCTATCTCGCCCCGTTGAGTTGGTTGCAGACCTGGCCTTCCTGCTCCAGCCAATGGAACAATCTCCCCAGGTCAAATCGCTTTTAGCTTGGGTTCTGAAAGAACAAAGTTTTGGCCGAATTGTTATTGGCGTGAATACCAATGCGATGTTGTTGCGCAGTGTAGAAGGGCTAACTGTGGAAGGGTTTATTGAGCATTATATTCAAACTTTAGAGCAGCTCAGCGAAGCACAACCGAACTTAAGCTATCTGATGCTTCCCCATGACGATCGCTATGAAATCCACGACGTCTATCTCACCCAACTATTGCTAGAGCAACTCTCTCCAACAATGCGTTCTCGCTGCAATTCCTTAGCATTTCCCTGTGCGCCGGGCGAGGTCAAGGCAATTTGCCGTGATCTGGATCTCGTGGTTGCGAGCCGGATGCATGTGGCGATCGCTGCCTTGGGTCAAGGAACCCCCACCTTAAGTATTACCTATCAGGATAAGCATGAAGGGTTGTATGAGCACTTTAATTTGTCTGAGTTGCTGGTTACCCCAGAGGAAGCCTTTCAGCCCCAGGGCTTAGTGCGACGCATCCAAGCTTGCTTGCCGAAACGCGAGGCTCTGAGGCAAAAGATTGAAGCCAAATTACCCCAGGTGATGGCACTGGCCCGCGCAAATTTCAGCCTCTAGCTTGGCTGTTTATTTGGCTGTTTGTTTAGCTTTCCTTTCCCGTGACAGTTCACAATGCTCTCTGCTCAAACCGTTGAGGCAGGGTTTCATTGCAAGGGAGTGAGTACTGTCATCCAGGTAACCGTAGCAACCGTTGCTTTTGGGGTGGCCTCGGGGCAGATGCAGTCGCTACAGTGGGAGGTGCGATGCCCATCCACTCAGCTCCCTAAGATGCTAGAAACTCTGCCACAAAATTCGCCAGGAACCCCGCTCCAGGATAGGCCGCTGGCGCAAAAGCTGGATCAGCTCCAGGCGCTGTTTGCCCAAATGGAGCGATCGCTAATCGCCTATTCCGGCGGTATCGATAGCACCCTCGTGGCCAAAATTGCCGTGGATGCTTTGGGCGATCGCGCCCTCGCCATCACCGCCGTCT
This sequence comes from Synechococcales cyanobacterium RM1_1_8, assembly GCA_012032745.1. Lineage (GTDB taxonomy): Bacteria > Cyanobacteriota > Cyanobacteriia > PCC-9006 > JAAUQQ01 > JAAUQQ01. The sequence goes on along the minus strand of JAAUQQ010000382.1, from coordinate 1,599 downwards.
CCCCCTCCCTGCTGCCCGAAGACCTGGAGGATGCCCAAGCCCAGGCCCAGGTGCTGGGGATTCGCCACGAACTGGTCTACACCCAGGAAATGGACAACCCCAACTACACCAGCAATCCAATCAACCGCTGCTATTTTTGCAAAAGCGAACTCCACGACACCCTCAAACCCCTGGCCCTGGAGCGAGGCTATCCCTACGTGGTGGATGGGGTCAATGGCGATGACCTGCGGGACTATCGCCCCGGAATTCAGGCGGCGAAGGAGCGGGGGGCGCGATCGCCCCTGGCCGAACTGGGCCTGACCAAACTGGAGGTGCGCGAGTTGTCCAAAGCCCTGGGCCTGCCCTGGTGGAACAAACCCGCCCAGCCCTGCCTGTCATCGCGGTTTCCCTACGGCGAGCTGATCACCGTGGAAAAGCTTCAGCGGGTGGGCCGGGCGGAACAGGCCCTGCGGCGACGGGGCTGGAGCACGGTGCGGGTCCGCTCAGCCGGGGATACCGCTCGCATTGAGTTGCCCCCGGAACAGATTCAACCCTTTATGGTGGCGGTGGATCTATCGGAGCTCGTAGCTGAATTTCGGGGTTACGGCTTCTTGTTTGTCACCCTCGATCTAGAGGGTTTCCAAAGCGGCAAACTCAATCGGGTATTAGCCCCTTCTGGTCAGGGGGCATTGCCTTAGAACCGATACCAGAAAAGGGAGCTGGGCCCGGAGCCTTGCTGAATTGGCAAGACCTTGGGCTCAGCTCCCTAGGAAATGAGCTCCCTAAGTATGGTCATTTCTGGGGATGTTTTGGGGTTGGGGTCTCACTTGCGATCGCCAAGGCCCAGATGATCACAAGAACCGCTCGCCCCTAGAACACCACTGAAGGCGCTTGCTTCACCATGGGCCGGGCGGGGGGACGCCGGGTGACCGTTTGTAAGCTGTAGTTAGCCGCCTCTAGGGTCTCGACCAAATAGACACAGGCCTTTTCAGGCTTGGTGTGGCTCCCACAGGTGAACACGTCCACTGCGGCATAGCCCGTTTCCGGCCAGGTATGGACCGAAATGTGGGATTCTGCGAGCAGGGCTAGGGCCGTGACGCCGTGGGGCTGGAATGCATGGTGAATTTCACCGAGCAGAGTTGAATCTGCAACCCGTGATGCCTCTCGCAATGCATGTTGAATGCGTTGGGCATCGTTCAAAACCGTGGCTGGGCAGCCATACAATTCTAAAATGCAGTGGGTACCAACGGAACCGGCGTTCTCAGTGGTCCACTGACCAGATTGCAGAAGTTGCTTCATCAGGCAGATCGTCCAAGTACAAAATTTGACAAATTCCATCATAGGGCAAGGAGTTTGTCGGTAAAAGAGATTGGAGGACGGAAAACCTGCCGGTCTGGGGTGGGAATCGCCGCTGCCTCGGTTGTGCTATGGAACGGACCAATATTGCCACATTCAATTCCCCTACCAGCAATCTTAGGCCTTGGTTTTTCCCCTCTCCCAATCCCTCTCCCACAAGGGGAGAGGGACTCCGATCCGGCTCCCCTTCTCCGGGCTGTTGTGTTTTTGGGGGGAGGAGGGGTTGGGGGGATGAGGTCGGCTGAAGCTAGCCTGAAAACTTCC
>JAAUQQ010000381.1 GCA_012032745.1 Synechococcales cyanobacterium RM1_1_8 | reverse complement strand
CCGCCAAGGCACGGTTAGCGCTGGCGGCGATCGGCTGCAATCGAGGACCGACTGAGATCGGGACGGCTGAGATCGGACGACTGAGATCAAACCGACTGAGATCAAAACCGGCTGGGCAACAAGAAGGACTGTGGTTCGATGGAGAGGGACAGCTCATTCCTGCCATCGAATCCGTCCCTGCCAGCTTGCATCGCCCTCTCTCCCCGTCCACCCCCATGCCGAACGACCTTCCCCCCCCAGCACCCGACCGAGATCTGCCACGGCTCACCCAGCTTCAGCAACCGATTCAACAACAGCTTCAGCAGCACATCCAGCAACAGCCCCAGCATCGCATCACCTTTGCGGACTACATGGACCGGGCTCTGTACCAACCCGGTGGCTACTACCACCAGGCCCCTGGCATTGGCCCGAACGTTGGCCCGAACCTGGGCTCCGGCGGCCCCACAGCGGGCGATTTCATTACCTCTCCCCACCTCTGTGCCGATTTTGGCGAGCTGCTGGCCATACAACTACTGGAGATGTGGGAGCATCTCGGTCGGCCCCAGCCGTTCCAAATCGTTGAGATGGGTGCAGGCCACGGCCTGTTGGCGGTGGATATTTTGCGCTATCTGCTGCGGGAGGCTCCCCAGTTGGCGCGAGACGATCGCCCAGAAAATAGCCTGGATTATCGCATCATCGAGCGATCGCCCAGCCTGCAAAACTCCCAACGACAACAGCTTCAGGCCTCAGGTCTACCCCCATCACTGATCCAAGCCATCCGCTGGCACACCTGGGAGGACTTGCCCCATGAATCCATTACTGGTTGTTTCCTATCTAACGAACTCATCGATGCTTTTCCAGTTCATCTGGTGGAAGTGGCGGCAACATCGGCTGCCCCCGGATCCCCTGGGGAACAGGAGCCCGGCCTAGGAGGGCAGGGCCCAGGAGAGCAGGGCCAAGCGCGCTGCTTGAAAGAAGTCTATGTGACCTGGGATGGCGATCGCTTCAGCCCCATCCTCGGGGAGCTGTCTGACCCAGCCCTGGCCGACTACTTTGCCGCCTTTGCCTTCGGGCTGGAACAATACCCCATCGGCTATCGCACGGAGATCAACCTGGCGGCCCGAGCCTGGATTGACCAGGTGGCCAACAAGCTGGCGCGGGGCTATTGCCTCACCATCGACTATGGCTATACAGCGGAGCGCTACTACCAGCCCAGCCGCCGGGGTGGAACCCTACAGTGCTATTTCCAACACAGCCACCACAATGATCCCTTCACCCATGTGGGTCAGCAGGACATCACCGCCCATGTCAATTTCACTGCGCTGGAGCAGTGGGGAACCGCAGCGGGGCTAGAGAGCCTGGGCTTTACCCAGCAGGGGCTGTTTTTGATGGCGCTAGGGTTGGGCGATCGCCTCCAAGCCCTGGCCACTGAGGCCACTGACATTCGCGCCATCCAGCAAATGATCCAGCGGCGGGAGCAGCTTCACCAGCTCATCAACCCCATGGGCTTGGGGAACTTTGGCATCTTGATCCAAGCCAAGGGCCTCAGCCCAGCCGCCCGAGCCCTTCCCCTGCAGGGCTGACCGTTCCCCAATGGACTCCCCCAAGCGGCTAAGGAATGGGGATTATGGGCTGGAATCAGAGGCCAGATCATGCACTGAAGACCCAGATCATGCACCGAAGACCCAGATCATGCACTGAAGACATAGTATTCATGCAGACCTGAAGATCGTTCCCCAAATCCGTAGCTCAGCGCACAGAAATGAAGTTTCTTGATCTGGAATGCTTCTCGATAGCTAAAAAGACCTGCTAAAGTCGCTGGGGAATAATAACCGGCGTTGACTCATCCGAATCGCGTGGAGCCCGATTGCACCTGAATGGCAAAGGGCTGGTGCATGAGCCAAGCAAATCATTCCGAGACTCTCCATGGCGACCCAGACGCTACTTCATGGCCAGGCCGTTAGTCCTAGTCTTGCTCCGACAAACAACAGCTTGTTTCCCGTCGTCTGTTCAACCCTCTGTGGCGAGGCCCTGGGTCAGCATATCCAACATCACTATGGTTTGGATTCCCTCTTGGCCTGCAAGCTCTGGATTCGCGGCCTCAGCGATGTCTACCTGCTAGAAACCCGCACCGAGACCTATGTTCTACGCGTCAGCCATGCCCAGTGGCGCAAACGCAATGAGGTTCAGTTTGAGCTGGCCTTCCTAGAGCACCTGCATCACCAGGCCGTGTCCGTAGCCCATCCCCTGCGCACCACAGCGGGCCGGCTGCTGTTAACCCTGGCTGCCCCAGAGGGACAGCGGGTAGCGGCGCTGTTTCCCTTTGCCCCCGGCGAAATTCCCCTGTGCGATCTGAGCCCGGACCAGGCCAGCCTGCTGGGCAAAAGCCTGGCCGAGGTCCACCGAGCCTCCCAGAATTTTGCCGCGCCTTGCCATCGCAAGGCCCTGACCCTCGAACATTTGCTGGATGAATCAGTGGCGCAGATTCTGCCCTTTTTTGCCGCCCAGCCCCAGGAACAGTTGTACTTACAAGAGTTGCGATCGCAGCTCCAGGCAAGCCTCCAGGCCAGCCCCCAGCAGGCTCCCCACTGGGGCATCTGCTGGGGCGATCCCCACAGCGGCAATGCCCACTTCACCCCCACAGGCGGCATCACCCTGTTCGACTTTGATCAATGTGGCTATGGCTGGCGCATTTTCGACATCGCCAAGTTTTTGCAGACCTCCCTGCGCACGGGCATGAGCTACGCGGTGCGCCAAGCCTTCCTCCAGGGCTACGAATCCGTTTCACCTCTGGATAGCTGGGAGCTGCAAAGCCTACCCCACTGGGTTCAAGTCGCCCACCTCTGGTCCTGGTCCATTCGCCTAGGTGCCAGCCAGCTCCACAGCCACAGCCAGTTTGATCAACGCTATTTCAATCAGCGTCTGCACCAGCTCAAGAGCTTTACTCAACACAATTGGCAGTTGATTTGAGCCATTGGTTTAAGCAACGTAAATCAGGTTGCTTTAAAGTTCCATTCAGATCCAATATTCCACAACCGGCTCGCCTTCAATTAGGGACAAAATCATTGACAGTTGTCCACTGCTCTGCTCCCATTGCAAATAGTTACGTTGAGCATCGAGGCTATCCCAGCCTTTGAACAGCACGACTTGCAGGGGGTTACCTGGGATACCGTCTGGGATGACGTAAGCCTGGGCGTAGCGGCAGCCCGGTGCCTGGCGGGCAGCGGGCAGAGCTTGGGTGATCTGCTTGACCAATGCATCCGCTTGGTTGGCTTTGGCGGTGAAGCGAATGGTGACTGTAATTGGTCCTTCATTTTTGCCTAGAGGACGCCCTTCAAAAGGCTTGCCAATCCCGGCCAGATCTGGGCGAAAAATCATCAATCCCAAACCGGCATTCATGCCTTGGTGGAGCAATTGACGGCGCGATCGCTGAGCATCAGAATTCTTTGACATTTTTCTATTCAATCCTATTTGATTGTTCGTCCATTGATCGCTGATTAACTCACCGCTAGCGAACGGATTGATCACCAAACCCCAAATACCCACGCGGCGTAATTAACCAATCCCCGTGGCGCAGCGTGCTGGCATTGCCGATCAACACCACCGTCAGCATATCCACATCGTCCGGATTGAGTTCGCCCAGGGTGGTCAGCTTAATCTGCTCATCCTCGCGATAGACCGATCGCACCAGCGCAACGGGCGTCTCTGGCCTGCGATGGGCCAAAAAGCAGGCCTGGGCCTCCCCCAACTGCATCAGCCGCGTTTTCGACTTGGGGTTGTAGAGCGCCACGACAAAATCCGCCGCCGCCGCTGCCTTGAGTCGCGTTTCGATCACCTCCCAGGGCGTCAGCAGATCGCTGAGGCTGATGGCGCAAAAATCATGCATCAGCGGCGTGCCGACGCGGGCAGCGGCGGCTTGCAGCGCGGTGATGCCGGGAAAACCTGGACGCTGGGGGTTTTGCCATCCCAGCCCGCCTGGCTGAGGCTTTCCATCACCAGGCCCGCCATGCCGTAGATGCCGCTGTCGCCGGAGGAAATCACTGCGACGGTGAGGCCCCAGTGGGCCAGGGCGATCGCCCGTTCCGCCCGCGCCCGCTCCTGGGTGATCGCCATGGCTTCGACGATTTGGCCGGGGCGCAGCAGGGGGCGGATGAGGTCGATGTAGAGGCCGTAGCCAATGACGGCATCGGCTTGGGTCAGGGCGGTTTTGGCCGCCGGGGTGATCTGGTCCAGGGCTCCGGGGCCGGTGCCAATCAGGGAAAGGTGGCCGGGGCGATCGGTGTATTCTGACGCGGCCTGGGCGATCGCGATCGTGCTGGGGATTCTGTTCAAGAGCCTCAACGTGAGCTATCTCGTCGGGTGGGCGTTCAGCGTGGCGGCTTCGGCCAATCTGCCGGCTCTCGTCATGCTCTGTTCTGGCTGTGGCGTCACCAACAGGGAGGTCATCGCCGCGGTCGTGGTCGGGATGTCTGCAGGTTCATCTGGGCTGGATCCGTGGTCAGCACGGACACGATCCACCA
>JAAUQQ010000380.1 GCA_012032745.1 Synechococcales cyanobacterium RM1_1_8 | reverse complement strand
CTAGAGTTAATCCGAACTAGGGAGGTATTCGGAGGTCTATAACAGGCTGTGTCTCATGCGGTAGTCAGTGCTTAGTGGCTTAACTGCTTAAGCCAAGCCCCCGATCTTTAGTCGGGGGTTGCTGACCGTTACAAAACGATATTCGCTCTCATCTTTCGCAATCCAGACGGTCACTATTCCTAGGATACCTCTGGGGCCATTCAAGGGACCAGTCACCACATCGCTCGTCCCGTACTGATTTGTTCCTTCCTCCACCGCTTCCGTTGTCGCAACCAACTGCTGAATGGCTTGGCGCAAATCCTCCAGATTCTGTAAGAAAAAGCCACCCCGAGAGAGATAGTTAGCCTTGTCGCGCCTCGTCTCCAGCATGTATCGGAGCTTTTCGTCCGAAATCACCAATCTGCCATCCAGCCGCATTTTCTTCCTCTACGCCACGGTGCTGAGTCACTGTGCCATGAGCTACAGCGCCTGCTTTGCCCAAGCCTCAACCCCCTCCGCAAACGTCTGCGCTAGCTGCTCCTGCGATGCCTCATCCACAATCCACTCAAATTCCTCAGGATTGATCATGAAGCCAAACTCCACCAGCACCGCCGGAGCTAGGCTAGGCCGCGTCAGCGCCAAATTATTCCAAAACACTCCATAGGACGGGCGGTTCAGCTTCTGGGTCAAGTAGTCATGGAGGAACTGGCTGGGGCCGTGGGCCTGGGGCTGGTACCAAAACATGCCAATGCCCTGGGTGCCCTCCGCATCCCCCGCATCGGGCAAGGCGTTGTAGTGCAAACTGAAGGCCAGGTCGGGCTGGGCGGCTTCCATCCGTTCCACGCGATCGTGGGGCCAGAGGTCGTCATCGCCTTCGCGGGCCATGATCACTGTCGCTCCCCGCGCTTGTAGCTCGTCGCGCACCAGCTTCGAGACCTTCAGCGCCACATCCTTCTCGGGATAGCCCGTCGGCCCCCGCGCACCCAGGTCGTTTTCGCTGCCATGGCCGGGGTCGATGAAGATTTTCAGGCCCTGGAGGGGCCGGGCGGCGCTGGTCTTGGGCGGATGCTTGAGGGAGAGGATCAGCGTTGTGCCGTCGTAGCGGGTCTTGTAGCCCCACTGCTGCTTGCCTTTGAAGTGGACGGTGTAGCGGGCTTCGCCGGGGCGGGGCTGCTGCCAGTCCAGCCGCTCAATCACCGGGTCTTGGCTGGTGTAGATTGTGTCGGTTTGGGCCGTGGTGTTGTGGAGGGTGAGGGTGAGGCTGGTTGTGTCCTGGTCGATGGTGATGGGGACTGGGGTTTGCAGGGGCAGGACCAGCTCGGTCCAGTCGCCATTCACGCGGCTGCTGAGGCCCCGGATGATGGTTTCGGGGGGGACGGCGGCGTTGATCACGGCCACTTCAGTTTTTCTGATCCAAGCGCCGTAGTCGAGGCGCACCCATTCCCCTTCCTCGCCCGTGATGCTGGCCTGGGTGCCCTTGGGCAGGGGCGTGAGGCGGGAGTAGCTGGTGCTGGGGCCGGTGCGGGCGGTGCCTTCGGTGGCGGTGACGGTGGCGATGCGGATGGCTTCGGGGGCGAGGATTTGTAGTTTGCCGGGGGCATTCACCACTTTGGTTTGGCCGTTGAGGCTGAGCTGGTATTGGGGCTGGAGGGTGCCGGCGGCGGTGAAGCTTGTGCAGGCTTGGTATGGGCTGCTGGATCTTTGGGTGGGGCCGGTGTCGCCGGTGAGGACGGCGGAGTTGGGGGGCAGGTCTACGCTGCTGCCTGTGGCGGTGAGGGGAAGTTTTTGGTTACCCAAGAGCAGAGTGACCTGGGCGTTGGGGGGGGCGATCGCCCCAAAGCATACCCGTTCCCCCACCTGCCGGGCCATATCCACGGCGGGCACCAGGGAATCGGGGGCAAAGTTTAGCCCCGTGGGCACCGCCGGGGTCGGATCGGTGCGGGTGACCACGAGGGTTTGACTGGTGCGGCCATCGCTGAGGACAAACCTGTTCTCGCCCAGTTGGAGCCCAAAGCTGGGGGCAAAGTGGCCGTTTTTGCTGCGCTTGATGGCCTGGCCGTTGACCGTGACGCTGCCGCTGGGTGGCGCGGAGCCGATCAGGAAAATTTTGTCTGAGGTGGTTTTGTGATCTGGCCGGGGGGGTAGGCGGATGGAACAGGGATGGGGCGATCGCCTGGCTGATTTCAGTAGGGCTAACCGTTGGCCCTGGCGGCGGGGGCGTCTTTGCCGAGGCCAGGGGGCGGGCGGGGGCGATCGCGATCGCCACAGCAAGGGGCAGCAGCAGGCGCGGAGCAAACAGAACGTTAGCCATCGGGGAAAAACAGGCGCAGGTTTGATCAAACAGAACTATCAAAACCCTACCGGATGTTTCGCACTGCCATGAACTGTTTAAGGACTTTCCGACTTGAAATCTTCTTTTTGCCTAAGTGCCCCAGCCTCGCCCCGCCTACAGGGCCTCCGTCACGGCCACGAGGCCCCAGAGGCAAACCAAGCCACTGCCTAGGAAAACACAGAAAGGCAAGTCCCCTAAGGCGATCGCCAACACCCCAAGGGGCACAAACACTCCCGAGAGCCAACAGGCGAGGGTCAATAGCATGGATGTGGGCTTGTTTCTGAGCTTGCGGGGATAGACATAATCCAGCTCAAAATTTTCTGGGAGCTGGGTCAAAAAGCGATCGCTCTGGTGGTCATAGCCAGTCAGCCGGTGGAACTGTCGGGCTTCTACTTGGTAGCGCGATCGCAGCATCTCCTGTTGGCTGTGCTCTCCAGACAACTGGTGCTCTACGCTCCTGAGCCGCTGGCTCCATTGCAGCGCCTGTTTCTGGAGCAACTCATAGCGCCCTGGCTCTGTGTAGAATTCAGGGAACTGCTCCAAGCGCTGCTGCGTACCGAAAATCTGAAGCCCCAGCGCCTGCTGCTCCCCTTCGAGATCGGCCTGTTTGGCCCGGCTGATCTGTAAATGTTCCAAAATCACACTGACCCGCTGTTGCAGGGCCTGGAGGTCGTCCCAATCGTTGCCCGAAGCGGTGGGGCGTCGGTTCCGTCCAATACGATTGCGTTTAGTGATGATCATGGTGAATTTCCCCTGAAATCATGTGAGAGTTCGAGCAAGTCACAGGCGGCAACCCAGCCGGAAAGGCTCGGTTTCAAGAGGTGAGCCTGGAGAGGGCCTGGCCATTCAGCAGTACAGAACAAGTTATTCGTGGAGAGACTGTGAATGGGGAGGCCTAGGTATAGAGGGGTCATGAATGGGCGGTGTTCTGAAAACGGCGGTGTTCTGAAAACTGACTGCCGGGCTGGTAGGAGCTGGGCAGGAGTTTGGGGAATACTCACAAGATAGCCATGTTTTCTCCCATTGACAATAGGTGTGAGTGAGATTCAAGTATCACATTAAAAGCTAGTTACAGCCGCTACAGAGAGTTGCCTTGGACTTACGGAGGCTGCAAGCGGGCCTGCAACCCAAGGCAAGTAATGGATCGTAAAACTAATTCCCTGCAAAGATTTCAGCCTTGGAGTGGCCAGGGGCGAGCGTGCCAATCGGCCACCCACAATAAAACCCACACAACCACAAATAAAAGTTAAGTGAGCAAGGTTCACCCTGGGAAATCCAGTGAACTTTATGTGAGATAATTGAGCTCCTGCCAGGGCGATCGCCTGTGAGCTGAGCTGCATCTTTTTCCCTTCGATACCCACCGAACCTCGCCGAACCACTCCAGAGCCCCATGGATCCATCAGCCATTGCAGCCCTACTAGATCAAGTCTCCGCCAGACTGGCCGACTCCCACAAGCGCCTCTCCCGAGCGGAGCGGGAAGTTCTCACCTTGGCCCTCCAGGGCATCCCCCCCTCCCAAATGGGCAGCCACCTGGGCAAGGTCTCAGCGGCGGCGATTCGCAAGCGGCTGGGGGAGATCTATAGCAAGTTTGAGATTAAGGGACAGGGGCCAGGCAAGTTTGAGCAACTGATGGAGGAGCTGCGATCGCTCCAGCCCTACTCCCAATCCAGCGCCATCGTCACACCAGCTCAGCACCATGCTGCCCAGCTCGATCCCCAGCTCGATTGCCTGATCCACCCTGGCAGCGATGGTAGCGATCAATTTGGAGGGCGAAGGGAAGACATCAAAACTTTGGCAAGCTGGCTGCTGAACCAAACAGAAGCTCAGCCATGTCAGGTCATTGCTATCTGGGGCATTGCAGGCATTGGCAAAACCTTTCTCATGACTAAATTTCTCTGGGAATTTAAGGAACAAATCCTACGCTCATCCAGCGATCCAGAGGCAGAATTTTGTAGCGTAATTGGAGTTTATTTGGGCGATGGACTAGGGCCATTACAATGCGTGAGGAAAATCTTAAGTCAGCTCAAGGGAACAACACCGCAGGACGAGCATTGGTTTGAGCATCAGGAAAGTGAACCAGATAGTGTTAAGAAAACAGCAATTTACAAAAAGATGAATTAAGGGCAGCTATTGATGACTTGATATGCATTCTCAAAGCGGATCGATATTTAATTTTTTAGATGGTTATGAAG
>JAAUQQ010000379.1 GCA_012032745.1 Synechococcales cyanobacterium RM1_1_8 | reverse complement strand
AGGCCCCATTATCCCGACAAACCGCCTACAGTCCCACAACCAGCCGACTCGCCACAACAGCCACTCACCCACAACAGCCCCCCAGCCCCAAGAGCGCCAGTCCCCTGCCGCTTTCCCCACCATGATTGCCTCCGCTCCCTCCCCCCTCGTCTCTGCGGCCTGGCTTCAGGCTCAACTGGAGGCCCAGGGCAATCCAGCCCAGGCCCCAGACCTGCTGATCCTCGACTGCCGCTTTGCCCTGGCCGATGCCAGCCTGGGCCAGCGGCAATATGACCAGGGCCACATTTCCGGAGCCCACTACCTCAGCCTCGATCGCGACCTCTCCGGCCCCGTGACCCAGCCCCTGCCCGCCCCCGGCGGTCGCCATCCCCTGCCCGATTCGGCCCAGTTTGCCCAAACGCTTAACCACCTGGGCATGACCGCTGCCACCCAGGTGGTGGCCTACGATGATTCCCGCTTTGCCTTTGCGGCGCGGCTTTGGTGGCTGCTGCGCTACCTGGGCCACGATCGCGTCGCCGTCCTGGATGGGGGCTGGAGCGCTTGGCAAGCAGCGGGCTATGGCACCAGCCTGGAAATTCCCTCGCTGCGGCCCGGTGGCAGTTTTGTGCCTCAGCCTCGACCTGAGCTGTTGGCCAGTCGGGAAGCGGTGCGGCATCGGTCTGCTTCGACGGTGCTAGTCGATTCGCGATCGCCCCAGCGCTACCGAGGCGAGGAGGAACCGATCGACCCAATCGCGGGCAGCATCCCCGGCGCAGTCAATTACTTTTGGCAGGACGTGACCGATGACACAGGCTTGGCCAAATCCCCAGAAGCCCAAGCCCAGCGCTGGGCGGCGCTGGGCCAGGGCGAGCTGCCGATCGTCTACTGCGGCTCTGGGGTGACCGCCTGTGTGAACTTGCTCTCGATGGCGATCGCCAACATCCCCCCCGCCCAGCTCTACATCGGCGGTTGGAGCGACTGGTGCGCCCATCTAACAAACCCAGAAGACCCGTAGGGACATGGCATCGTGTCGCGCGCTGTAGGGTCATAACCCTAACAGATGCAAAACCGGCCCCGGCCCAATACAGCAGGGCGGAAGTGCTTAGCCTAAGCCGACCTCATCCCCCAACCCCTTGGGGGGCCGGATCGGAGTCCCTCGCCCCTTGTGGAAGAGGGATTAGGGAGAGGGGAGCCAAGCTTATGCCCCGGCCCCAGGGGTATTGTTTTTCCCAGGAATCGCCTAAGTTGGAACCTGCCGAATTCCCACCCTGACCCCCGCCCGATGAAGATCGCCACCTGGAACGTCAACTCCATCCGCAGCCGCCTCGAACATGTCACCGACTGGCTGAGGGAAAACCCAGTGGAACTGCTCTGCCTCCAGGAAACCAAAGTCACCGATGACCTGTTTCCTCGGGCCGAACTCGAAGCCCTGGGCTACCACTGTGCGGTTTCTGGCCAAAAGTCCTACAACGGCGTCGCCCTCCTGAGCCAGCAGCCCCTGGAACGGGTGGACATTGGCTTTGGCGCAATCCTAGGCAGCGAGACCGTCGGCGATCTCGATGCCCAAAAGCGGGTGATCAGCACCGTCCTCAACGGCGTGCGCATCGTCAATCTCTATGTGCCCAACGGCTCCGCCATCGGCAGCGAAAAATATGACTACAAGCTGCGCTGGCTCGACCTGCTCGGGCGCTATCTAAAAACGCTGCTGGAAACCGGGCCGGAGGTCAGCGTCTGCGGCGACTTCAACATCGCCTTCGAGGATCGCGATATCTATAAGCCCGATGGCGACAAGGCGATCGCCAAACACATCATGTCCTCCCCCGCAGAGCGCGAAGCCCTCCAAACCCACCTGTTTGACCAAGGCTTCATCGATGCCTTCCGGCAGTTCACCCCCGACAAGGGCCATTACAGCTGGTGGGACTACCGCACAGCGGCTTTTCGAGGCGATCGCGGCTGGCGCATCGACCACCATTACATTTCCCCGGCACTCCAGGCAGCGGCGATCGCCTGCACCATCGACAAGACCCCCCGAGGACGAGAAAAGCCCAGCGACCACACCCCCGTCATCCTGGAGCTGGATCGTTAGATGGAGCAGATCTACCCAGCCCTGGTGCCCAGACTCACCCCCCACAAGCCATAGAGACAGCGAACAGAAGCCATAGGAAATCACAATGGGAGTTCAATCAAGGAAAACGAAGGCTGAAAACGCCCCCTATAGACCAACAGGCATGGCTTTCACTGTATAGGAGAAGACATATCGGTATATTTTTCTGCTAAGGTTCAACCCAACACGGTTCAAAAGGACCGGAGAGTACCGTATGTTCAGATGCTGTGAAGTTTAATTGAGGGATTGGCAGCTCCTGCGCCAGATCGCTTAAGACAAGCCTTCTCAGCTTCAACGTCTTTGCCCGACCCACTGGACCAGATTTTAGGTGGGTCATTCAATAATCCATGAGGAGTGTGATTATGAAACGCTTTGCTTCTGTATTTGCCTTGGGTCTTGCTGCAACGCTCGCGCTGGGTGGCTGCAACGCTGCCAAAGATGTTGCTGAAACCACCACCGAGGGTGCAGTGGGTGCCGTTGATAGCGCCACCGATGCAGCCGGTGCTGCTTCCACCGCTGCCGATGCTGCTGCCACTGCCACTGATGCTGCTAGCAGTGCGACCGATGCTGCTGCCACGGCTGTGGGCGATGCTGCTACGGCTGTTGGTGATGCTGCTGCCGGTGCCAGTGGTGGCCTGATGGCTATGAAGGATGGCGTGACTGGCATGACCAGCTCCATCACTTCTACCGTAGATTCTGTCAAAACTGGCGATTTCGCTGCGGCCAAGGAGTCCTTCTCCGGCGTTGAGACCGCTTGGGGCAACCTGAAGGCTATGGTTCCTGCTGATGTGGCCACTGGCATTGAAGCAAAAATTGCAGAAGTCAGCACGGGCTTGGCCGCTGATGCACCCGATGCTGCTGGTGTCACGGCTTCTTTGGGTGGCCTGACGGATTTGGTTAGCGGCCTGGCTGCCAACTAAGCTCTGCTGAGCGCTCCATATAAACCGCGATCGCCAAGCTCAGGCGATCGCCCCAGACACCGAAGGTTGTTCAAAACCTCCGGTGTCTTTATTTTGGGCTTTTCTTGTACAAAGCGCCTAGCGGCGGCGGGCAGCAAGCTTGGCATAGACATCGCGCAGGTCAACGTTGTGGTGAGCGATCGCCACCAGGGCGTGGTACATCAAATCCGCCACCTCCCCGGCAATCTCATCGGCCACATCGTCCTTACAGGCCATCACCACCTCAGCGGCTTCCTCGCCGATCTTCTTGAGAATTTTGTTGTCGCCCCCCTCAAACAGCTTGCAGGTATAGGAGTCGGGGTTGGGATGGTCGCGGCGCTCTTGAATCACCGCAAACACCTGACTGAGCATGTCGCCCGGCGGCGGCGTGATTTTGCCCTGGCCGCGCTGGTGGAAGCAACTGCGTTCGCCGGTGTGGCAGGCAATGTCGCCCACCTGGTTGATCGTCAACAGCAGGGCATCGCTGTCGCAGTCATAGCGGATGGCTTCGACGGTTTGAAAATGGCCCGAGGTCGCGCCCTTGTGCCACAGTTCTTGGCGAGAGCGGCTCCAATAGTGGGCTTCGCCGGTTGCTAGGGTTTTTTGCAGCGATTCGGCATTCATCCAGGCCAGCATTAAGACGGTGCCATCGAGGTAGTCCTGGGCGATCGCGGGCACCAGTCCCTGGTCGTTATAGCGAATTTGGTCCACCGGAACCGAGAGCACCAGCGGTGAGCCCGCAGCAGCGCCAGCGACAGAACCAGAACCGACAGCGGAAACAGACATAGGAACAAAACCTGGGGCGATGGGTTGAGTTGGGGCGCAGGATTGGGCCGACATTATATTGGGCCAATGATTGGGCCAAACGCCTGTTTAGAATACTCCGGATCAGAATAGGCCTGGGATCGAAGCATTCCCAGCTTGGGGCTTGGGGCTTGGGGCTTTGGACTTGGGGCTGAGGGATTTGAGGCTGTGCTATAGCCGGGACTTCGAGGCCTGGTCGAAGAGATGCAGCCCCTGGGCATCAAACAGCAGTTCCAAGCTCTCCCCCACCACCAGCGCCGCCCGAGGATCCAAGCGAGCCACAAAGTCCGTCCCATCGAGCAGGGTGAAATGGGCGATCGCCCCATGGCCCAGGTGCTCCACAGCCTCGACCTGGGCCTTGACCGGCAGCGGCTGAATGTCCGAGGCTCGATGGTGGGGATGGTAGATTTGCTCTGGACGTAAGCCGAGGATGACGGACTGGCCCAGGTGGCCTTGGTAGCGGGCTTGGCGATCGCCTCCCCTGCCCTCCTCTCAACCAGCCTCAATCCAGCACCAATCTCCAGCAAAAACGTCAGGAAAGCTCTAGAAACATCAAGCAGATCACCATGCAAACGCCCGGCCATGTCATCATCAACCTCGGTCTCCTGGGCGGGGCGATCGCCCCGCCTGGACCTGGGCCGACTCATCGCCGGAGCCTCATCCCCGACCTGATGATGTTCT
>JAAUQQ010000378.1 GCA_012032745.1 Synechococcales cyanobacterium RM1_1_8 | reverse complement strand
GCGCAACCTGCCGCCGCGCAATCTGCCGCCACGCAACCTGCCGCCACTCAACCCTCCGCCACACCCGCCCCGGCTCCCACTCCAGCTCCGGCTCCCACTCCAGCTCCGGCCCCCACTCCGACAACACCTGCCCCCACAACCGAAGAAGACCCTGCCCCCACCGCTGCCCAGTCCAGCACCTACCCAACTCTACGCCTGGGCGAAACCGGAGAAGCGGTCTTCCGCCTCCAGCGCCAGCTCCAACAGCGCGGCTTCCTCAGCGCCGAACCCGATGGTTCCTTTGGCCCCGTGACCGCAGCAGCCGTGGAAGCAGCCCAGGAAAAACTGGGCCTAGAGGTAGATGGCATCGTTGGCCCCGCAACCTGGCAAGCCCTGATGAACTAAGAGACTGGGAAATAAGCTGAGCTGCCCTCATCTCCCCGCCCCTTCTCCCCCAAGAACACAACAGCCGGGAAAAGGGGAGCTGGATCGGAGCCCCTCTCCCCCTGGGAGAGGGGTTGGGGTGAGGGCGGCTTAGCTGATCCAGAAACTTCCGCCCTGCTGGGCTACGGAGACAGCCTGGCCTTACCCAGCCGATTCGTTTCATACCAACCCGCCACCGCTGGCACCCAGGCCTGGAAATGGGGCCACATCAAATCGCAGAGCCGCTGAATTTCCAGCTGGGCATCTTTTTTGCTGCGCAGATCGAGAAAATGCATAAAGGAGCGGACATTTAGGCTCATGACAAAATGCTGGCGATAGTCAAACGGCAGCTTGCCCCGCGCATGTTCCTCTGACCAGCCCGCCTCGATATCGGCCTGATAGCCCTTGGCCGCCTCGATGCACCAGCCTAGGTCTCGCTGGCGCTGCTCCGGGCTGTAGTGGTAACGCTTGCCTTGGCGATCGCGGTAGTCCCCCACGGGCCGCAGATAAAAAATGTCCTCAACATCTCGCTTGCCCTCCGCAATTTCGACGACCCGTGCCCCCGTATAGCGCATGGAGTTATGAACTACCAAACCATTCGCTACAAAATTGTGCCATGGCCCTTCAACCTCCAAATCATAGGTTTCCTGCATTCCTAAATACTGAACATCGACAACTGCCACAGGATGAGCCCGCAGTTTTCGGCCCCTGGGTTTGGGCTTCGGCTGCCATTGAGCAGGCTGGGCAATGGGCTTAAAGCTCTCCGCAAAGCTCATTTCTAAGTGGTTATGATGAATATGTTCATGGCAGTCTTTGCAGACAGAAAATCCTTCACCAACGACCTTTTTTAAGCCTTTGTGACGTCCCGAAGACAACTGAACCTGGTGCTTTTTTGCAAACTTGTAAACCGTATTCGGCGAACAATCACATAGTTCTGCAATTTGCTTGGCACTCAACCCTTTCTCTGCCTGCTCTGACAGCCAAGCCCGGTGAGTGTAAAGTGCCTCAGGCTGATGTACAGTGCCGTTGCACAAAACATTGCAGTTTTTGGTTCTTGCCAATACTTCATGTTTATCGTTCGTTACTAACCCCAGTGCATCACCCATGTGCTGCCAGCCTTGATCGGTCAACAGGCGATGATTGGCCGTGCAGTCCAGCGTCTTTCCATCTGCGAGAACGACGCGATAGACTGGCTGGGTGCCGCTGTGCATTACGGATTGGATCTGGCTTGTTTCAAATTCCCCGGTTTCTTCATTCAGAACCCGAAGCCGCATTTTGCGTAAGCGCTGCTTGCAGTCGCGGCGATACCGGCCCGGCGCTTCTCCATTGCGCCCTTGGATTGTTCGCTCTCGAATTGCTGTCTCCCCATTACTCCACAAGTCATAGAGCTTGCCAATTTCTATCTTCCGCAGCGCACCGGAAGCATGTAGAAATGTGACTGCTGTCCCGCCTGCTAAACACTGAACGTCAAAACTTATACCAACCCGGTGGGTCCGAGCCTGCTGCATGACGCTGTGGGGGAAGAAGCCACAGTTGAGCACGATCTGGGGGTGCTCCAGCGGTCCGTAGTGGCCCCGCTCTCCTGCCAGCAGCCGCTTGACGATCAGCTCCCCCGCCGCTGCCTCAGCGGGCCACTGGGGCTTTTCGTCGAAGACAAAATTCTCGCTATAGTCCTGGTGCATCGCCGCATACATGACCTGCTGCGGGTTGGGGGTTTGGGAAATGACTTCAACGCGGCAGCGATCCATGGTGGTCTGGGTGATGGTGGTCTGGGTGATGGTGGTCTGGGTGATGGGTGATGGAAGCTTGCCAAACCTATCACCTATTACCTACCACCTATCACCCACCTGTTGCCAGCGATTCAATTTATTAAAACCATAGCCTCACAGGCTGCCCGTTCGTCGCCAGTTGAAAAATCGCTCAATCAAATCTTCCCGTCTTGGGTTGGCAGCGAGGCGGTCCCAGCGCCATTGGGCGGCGGCGGATTGGAGCAGGCTGGCGGTGCTGTCCTCTGGCAGGGCGAGCTGTTCTAGGGCTTTGACTGCACCGTTTTGCTGAATTACCAGGGCCGCTAGGGCGATCCAGTTCTCTGCCCCAGCTGCCAGGGCCTGGGCTCCCAGGAGCTTGCCATTGCGGTGGACAATCAGCTTGCAGAGGCCGGTGGTGTCGCCGCTGCGCTGGGCTTGGGGGTTGTCCTTGGCATAGCGGCGCACCACGGTGACCTGGCCGGGGTAAGCAAGCTGGGCTTGGGGTTCGGTGAGTCCGACCTGGGCCAGGGCGGGGATGCAGGGAACGGTCGTGGGGTTTGCGTGATTTTTTAGGCTTTGATTTTTAGGCCTTGATTTTTAGGCCTTGATCGTTCAGGTTGGGAACTTTCCACCAGGGCCACCAGAGGGCGTTGCGGAGGGCGACTTCTGCGGCTTGTTTGGCCTGGGCAGGGGATGGATTGCCTGGGCCTTCGCCAGCGCCACAGACGTAGATTTGTCGGTGGGCGGTGCGCTGTTTTCGGTTGCCGGGGATGAGGGGAGATTGGGGTGAAAGGCCGAGATCTTCTAGGTTGAGCCCCTGCCAGTTGGCTTGGAAGCGGCCCATGGAGAGGAGGCGATCGCTCCCTTGCCGCACCCCTGACTGCCCCCCTTGCCGCACCTCTTGCTGCAAACGTAAATCACGCCACCCCAGCTCCGGCTTAAAATCAACGCCCGCTGCCCCCAGCAGCGCAGCGACCAGCTCGCCCAATTCTGGGTCAAACCCTGGCAGCAACGCAGCGGGCTCCGGCAACATCGGTACCAAGCTGACCTGGCAGCCCAGACGAGCCAACATCTGAGCCCAGGCCAATCCGAGGGGGCTGGGACTGGGCATGATCAGCCGCTGGGGTAGGGTTGCCCAGTTGGGCAGGCTGTGGATGGTTTCCACAGCCGCGACATCTGCCAGTTGGGGCGGGATTTCGGGGTGGGCCGAGGGGGCTAGGAGGTAATGGCGCGATCGCAGCTCTCGCCTGGCCCCCAGAGCCTCGACTTGCAAACACAACTGAGGCCGGGTCTCAAACCGCCCCAGCCCCTCAATCACATCCACCCCAAACTGCTGCAAGGCCTGGGGCTCCCGCTCTGCCACCGCAATGGCAGCACAGCCCTGGGCCTGTGCCCACAGCGCTTGGGGATCTGCAACCTGTTGGCCCAAGGGCAGGGGCAGCATCGCCTGGCGCAACAGTTGCAACATCACCGTCGCCCTCAGCGCTGGATTGTCGCCCGCATTGGGGTCGTTTCCCTGGCCCGGTGGCACCTGGGTCACCCAGGCCACCCGCGATCGCAGCCGCCCTGCCCGCTCTGCGGCAAAGGCCGCTGCGGGAGAATCGCCGATCACCACTAGGTCATAGTCGTAGGTCATGGCTAGCTCCGGCTGGGGGTTGTGAGCCAGGCTAGTTCTTGGGCGATCGCCGCCACCAGCCGAGCGTTTTCCTCCGGCAGCCGCACCGCCACCCGGAAATAGCGATCGCCCAATTCTGGAAAACTCAAACAATCGCGAATCAGAATTTGATGTCGCTGAAGCAACGCAGTTTGCAGATCGGTGACGGCGCGATCGGACTCAACCAGCAAAAAGTTTGCCGCACCGGGATAAACCGTCAATCCGGGAATCGCGGTTAAGTCATTTGTGAGTTGGGCTTTTGCAGTGGCGAGCCAGTTCCAAGTTTGCCGCTGAAATTCCTGATCTTGCACGACAACTTCACCCACAGCAGCAGCTAGCGCGTTGACGGACCACGGATCACGCCATTGTTGCCAGCGCTTCAACCGATCGGGATGGGCGATCGCATAGCCCAACCGCAATCCCGGCAAACTGTAGAACTTCGTCAACGATCGCACGACCACTAAATTCGGAAATTGCAGCACCCAATCGATCGCACTTTGCTGGCGATCGGGCGGCAAGAAATCCATAAACGCCTCATCGACGACAACCAGCGCCGACTCATCCAAGAGTGGTGACAGAATTGCTCGATCAAACAACGCCCCTGTTGGATTGTGCGGATTATTGATCAGCCAGCCGATCGCGGAATCAGGCAACTTGGATCGATCGGCAAGCGTGAAATTCCAATGTCCAGCTTCATGCACTAACGGACACG
>JAAUQQ010000377.1 GCA_012032745.1 Synechococcales cyanobacterium RM1_1_8 | reverse complement strand
AATTTGATCAATCAAATATTGGGACATGCTCTTGGTCAAAGATTCGCCCCGCACCAAAATTCGCACCGTTTTGGCGAATTTAGAAAAATACATCGCTGCCTGGCCCGCCGAATTGGCTCCGCCCACCACATAGACCTCCTCATCCTGACAGGCCGCAGCTTCCGTCTGGGCCGCGCCGTAGTAGACGCCCGCGCCCGTGAACTGTTCAATACCGGGCATGTTGAGCCTGCGCCAGGAGACGCCCAGGGCCAGGATCAGGGCATGGCTGCTGATTTCGCTGCCATCGGAGAGCGTGACAAAGTGGTAATTGCCTTCGCTGCGCAGGGCTTGACCCGCCTGGGGCGAGAGGATCTCCACACCAAAGCGCTTGGCCTGGGTGACGGCGCGGCGGGCCAGGTCGCTGCCGCTGAGGCCCACGGGGAAGCCCAGGTAGTTTTCGATGCGGGAGCTGGTGCCCGCCTGGCCGCCGGGGGCTTCGCGCTCGATCAGCACCGTGCGCAGCCCTTCAGATGCTCCATAAACCGCAGCGGCCAATCCCGCCGGGCCACCGCCCACGATGACGAGATCGTAGAAGGGCTTGGCGGCTTCGGTGGTTTGGCCCAGGGCCTGGGCCAGGTCGGTGACGCTGGGTTTGACCAGCTTGGAGCCATCTTCTTGGATCACCAGGGGCAGGCAGGGATGAGTTGCTTGATCAACCGTTTCGCCCGCCAGGTTCAGGAGTTGCTGGGCTTCGGGATCGGTTTCAATATCCAGCCAGCGGTAGGGAATCTGGTTGCGGGCGAGGAAGTCGCGCAGGGCGTGGGAGTCGGGGGACCAGCGATCGCTAATCACCTTCACCCCCTTAAACGCGGGCTTAAAACTCGCCTGCCAATCCTCAAGCAAGTCATCCAGCACGGGATAGAGCTTCTCCTCCGGCGGATCCCAGGGCTTGAGCAGGTAGTAGTCGAGATTGGCGTTATTGATGGCCGCGATCGCCGCATCGGTATCGGCATAGGCCGTGAGCAGCGCCCGCTTAGCCGTGGGAAAAATCGCGCTGGCCTGTTCGAGAAATTCCACGCCGCTCATACCCGGCATCCGCTGGTCCGCCAGGAACAGGGCCACGGTATCGCCCCGCAGCTTCAGCTTTTGGGTGGCATCCAGGGCCACAGCCCCCGAGTCAGCCCGGACAAGGCGGAAGCGATCGCCATAGTGCTGACGCAGGTCACGGGCGATCGCCTGAAGCACGGCGGGATCGTCGTCGAGGGTGAGGATGACGGGCTTTTCCATGGGGGGCTCCTGAGGGCGATCGGGCCAGTTGAATAAACTGCGATTCTAAAGTCTAGCCAGGAAGCTGTCGCCCAAACCGTGAGCTAGGAGACGCTTGAGAGCGAGGCTGGGGCGGCAAGCAAACCTGGGCTTTGAAGCTGGAAGCTTTGTGGTGTATGGGGTGAGGGCACAGGCTTTAGCAGCAGAGGCGCGGCTGGGGCTGGCGAGGCTGGGCTCCTATGGAGAGGCACTGGAGGAGGAATGGGTGCTTGCAAACCATCTTGGGCAGGGACTGGGTAGGGAGGATGATGGGGAAGCCCCTGAGGGCTGATTACAGACAAGCTTCTGCCTTGCGTGAAGCACGGTGAAATCGCAGAACTCTCTCTGGGCATGGCGATCGAGGATTGAGCTACATGAAATTGCAACTCAGGCTCACCAAATGCAAAAAAAGCCTAAAATTGCATTTCAGATTGCCCAATTGCAATTTGGCATGTTAAATTGCAGTCTATGGACAAGTCAGCATTCTCGGTTGCTTCGCCAGGCAGACTCTGGGAAATCTCAGCGGAGAATACCCATGACTGGGCCTTTATCCCGGATCCTTTACAAGAGGCTTGGGACATATCCCCCCATCTCTGGACTCTACTGCTTCAGGCGAGAGAGGAGCTGGCCAGGCTCGATGGTGTTGGTCGGTATATGCCTAACTACAACTTATTGCTTCGCCCTCTGCAACGACGTGAAGCACTAAGGTCATCTAGCTTAGAAGGAACCTATGCCACGCCTCAACAGCTTTTGTTATTTGAAATAGAACCACGACAGCCCAAATCAGCGAGTGACCCAGTAAATTCCTGGCAAGAAGTCTGGAACTACAACAAAGCATTGGAGTTAGCTTTAGATTTACTCAAGTCTAGACCGCTTAGCTTGAGTTTGATTAAGGATATTCATTTCACCCTTCTATCCGGCGTTCGTGGATTTCAAAGAGACCCAGGAAACTTTCGACGTACCCAGGTTCATATTGGCTCAGATAGGCGGTTTATTCCACCTCCTCCCCATGAAGTCATGCCCTCTCTCTATGATCTAGAAAAGTTCATCCATCGCGAAAAGTCGTTGGAACCTTTGTTGCTTTGCTTCATGGTGCATTACCAATTTGAAACGATTCATCCATTTTTGGATGGCAATGGCAGAGTGGGAAGACTCCTGTTATCTGTGATGATTTATCAGTACTGCAATCTAAGTAGGCCATGGCTTTATCTAAGTGCTTTTTTCGACAAGTACAAAAACGAATACATTGATTTGCTCTTCGCTGTTAGCACCTCTGGAGATTGGGAAAGCTGGTTCTCTTTTTGTTTGCGTGGAACGATTGAACAATCTAAGGATGCGCTAAAACGCTTCGATAGACTTCTCTCATTGCGCAAGCGATACATGGAATTGCTAAATCAAGGTGGAGGGAATATTAGACTTAATCAACTAATAGAATATTTATTTGAATCACCTGCCATAACGATCCCCCAATTTGCAGATATGTGTGGAATTCACTACAACACAGCAAGAGCAGATATCGAGAGATTGCTAGAGGCTAATATTTTAACTGAATCTGACATGCAAGCCCGTCCCAGAATTTACTTTGCTTCAGAAATATTAGATATTGCCTACAGCGATTAGAAATACGACGATGCCAAAGTTTACGGCTTACCGTTTTGCCGCTGCCGCCGAAACGGAGCCAATCGTCTTTGGGGCAGCGCGACCGGGCTATCGTTCCGGGCAAGTGGAGGATTGGATGGTGTTCATGGTGCAAAATGGCATCCAGCGAGTTTGCTGTCTGTTGGGTGCACAGCAGTTGCAGCGCTACGATGGCTTGCTAGAGAGTTACAACCGAATCGACCCTGGCCGGCCGCCTAGAAAACCGCCCCAGGCAAAGCCAGCCCGCGCCACCCTATCACCAAGGATTGCCCTTGGCCGCCTCCAACAGCGCCATCGCCCGCGCCATGGGAATCTCGATTTGCTCACGCCCCGTGATCAGCTTGTCCTGGAGATCGGCCATGGCCTGATCCAGCGCATAGGATTCCATCAGGGTTTGCAGCTCCGCTGCGTGGTGGGGCAAAAAGGAAAGGTCCGCCGCTGTGGCCAGATATTGCTTCAAAAACGCCGTCGAGGACCAAGCATAGAAAAACTTGGACCATTGCTCCATGATCGGCAGTTGCTCGCTGCGGATTAGGCCAGTGCCAATCTCATTGCGCAGGGCGATCGCGCTGCTGTAATACAGCGAATGGATCAGACTGACGACATCGCGCAGGGGCGATCGCTTCATCCGCCGCTCGCTCAGGGGCCGATTGGGATCACCTTCAAAATCAATGATCACAAAATCCTTTCCTGTATACAACACCTGGCCTAGGTGGTAGTCCCCATGGCAGCGACAGCGCAGGGCCGTCATCTTCAGTTCTAGCAGACGCTTGTAGCGGCCAATCAACATATCGCGATGGTTGAGCAACTGCTGACCCAGGGATTGGGCCTCGGGGGAGAGCTGGGACAGTTGCTTTTTCAACAGCAGCAGGGTCTGTCCCGCCCGGTTGCGCATGGACTGGTAGACCGATCGCTGATCAAACGAACCAAAGGGCTCCGGCGCAAAGGCGGGTAGCTCCGGCTTGGAGGCCAGGGCTCCATGGAGTTCTGCGGTGCGCTCGGCCCAGCAGGCTGAGGGTGCTGAGGTAGGTGCCCATGACCTCCTGGGCCTGGGGGGAGATTTCCCCCTGGGCGGCGGCCAGTAGGTCTAGGGGAAAGCGGATCTCACTGGGTTCCAGGTCCAGGGCCAGGACGCGGTCAAAGCTGCTGCGCAGGCTGTCCAGGCTGAGGTTCCAGACCTCTTGGATGTCGGGGGTGAAGCGCTGGAGTTGGCCGATCAACACAGGCTCCTGGCCTCGGGCGCGATATTCCAGGGCTCCGGCGATGGGGGAAAAGCTGCCGGGCACGGGCAGGTTTTGCTCGGCGCTGACCTGGGAGAGGTAGCTGCTGATTTCTAGGTCGGGGTGGAGGCCGGGCTCCAGACGGCGGAAGAGCTTGAGGATCAGGCGATCGCCATAGATCACCGAGGAGTTGGTCTGTTGGCTCGGCAGGAGCTGGGCCGGCAGGGTTGCTAAGGCAACCGCAGGCTGCCCCGGCCCCTCCAGCTCGCAGGATTCATCACAGAGCCCCGGAAAGGCAGCGGTCTGGGTGGCCACCAGTTCTCCCCCCCAGGCCCCGGAAGCGGGCGCGCCGCTGGATGGCTTGGAAGGGCAGCTCAATGAAG
>JAAUQQ010000376.1 GCA_012032745.1 Synechococcales cyanobacterium RM1_1_8 | reverse complement strand
ATCTCCCCATCTCCCCACCTCCCCATCCCTACTCCCCCGCCACCTTATAAGCCGCCCATCCCCCCAACCCAGAAATATCCGGCCAATCCAAACAGAGCGCCTTGGGATAGAGCATGGCGGAAACGCGATCGCCATTGTCCAGGGCGATCGGCGCTTCATACATATCCGGCGGCTCATTGGCAATCAAATAGTCATACTGCTCCGCCGTCATTTCATAGATCTCACCGGGAATCGAAATCCCCTGCCCCTCATCCGCCTCATAGATACCGGGATGCCAGCCAGACTTAATCGCATGGAGGCGATAGCGGGGCTGGGTTTTGGCTTCTCCCACAAAGCTCGCCCCCTTGAGATTTTGGTGGTCGGGCTGGCCCCGCAGGGCAGAGCCACAAATGAAAAAGCGCTTGAGTTCACTCATAACCAAAAATTGAAATTAACCAGCAGAATCGGATAGCGCCACGGCAAATCCTATGGCCATGGCCCCTCAGAGGATGTTTGAGAATAGCTTTGGCTATAGCTGATGGTGCTAATAGCCCGTACTTTTGCTTAAAAAAGCGGGCACAGTCTAGCCTGTTGGGTATAGGATCGCTGGCTTTGGCGAATTCTCAAACATCCTCTCAGCATAAAATCCAGCCCAGCCTCAGCGATACAGCAGATCTAACTTCAACAACGTTCTCAACAAAACGTTAGCTCCCTGAATACATTGTTCCGGCGATGTGTATTCCTCCCCCGAATGGCTCACCCCTGCTTGACTGGGCACAAAAATCATCCCCATATCCGTAAAGCGCCCCATTTCCTGGGCATCGTGACTGGCGCGGCTGGGGAGGTGCGTATAACTCAAGCCCAGCTCCTCACAGCTTTCCACAATCAAATCCTGCACCGCCGCTGCGGCCAGGGTGGGCTCAACCGCCAGCTCCGGCTGAATGCGAATCTTGGTGCGGGTGGCCACGGCCACGGTTTCGATCTTGCGCTTCAGTTGTGCCAGCATATGGTTGATCACCTCCTGGGAAAGATCTCGCATATCCAAGCTCATTTCCACAAAGCCCGGCACGATATTGATCGCGTTGGGCCAAACCTGTAACGCCCCCACCGTAGCCACGGGATCACCGGGGAAATGCTGGGCCATGTCCTCCACAGCCAAAACCAACTGAGCCGCCGTGGTCAGGGCATCCCGACGCATGTTCATGGGCGTCGTGCCGGCATGGTTGGCCTGGCCCTGAATGGTCAGGCGGTGGCGCTGCTGGCCGACGATGCCCTCAACCACGCCAATCTGGCGATCCGTCGCCTCCAAGATTCCACCCTGCTCGACATGCAACTCCAGAAAGCAAGCGATGTCCTGGCGCGAAAGGCGGGCCGTCTCCAGCGCCTCCCAGTTGCCCCCGGCCCTGGCCAGACAGTCTTGGATCGGCTCATCATCGACGGTGGCATAGCGGGCAGGATCGCGGGGGGCATTGCCTGCCATGGCCTTGGAGCCCACCATGGTGCGCTCTTCATCGGCAAAGACAATCACCTCCAAGGGATGGTGGAGGCGGAGGTCATGTTCATGGAGCACCCGCACGACCTCCAGCCCGGCAATCACGCCCAGGGCTCCATCGTAGCGCCCGCCCGAAAAGACCGTGTCGAGGTGGGAGCCGGTGGCCAAAGCAGGAGCCTCCGCTGCCAGGCCGAGGTAGCGGCCAATCAGGTTGCCCGCCGCATCAATGCGCACAGCCATACCCACCGCCGTCATCCAGTCGGAAAACGCCTGGCGGGCGGCGAGGTCTTCGGGGGTAAAGGCGAGGCGACGGACGGTGTTTCCCGCTTGGCTACCGATTTGGGCCAGCGCATCGAGGGTGGTGGTGAGGCGATCGCCATTGATCGTCAAAGTCAGCGGTAGGGGCGTCATGGCCAGCCAGAGCATCGAGTTCGGTGTTGCACCGCAGTATAGCTTGGAGCCAGCGGGGAAACTGTGGCCTAGCGATCTGAATGGGAGGTAGGGGGGTGGGTTATTTGGATAGCTGATCTTGGGGGTGGGCGATGCGTTTGTGGGCCAGGGTGAGGCTGTCAGCTTGGCCCACATTGCCGGGAAACAGCACCACTGGCAGCAAAGGAAATCGAGGATGGTCCGGGGCCAATTGTACGAGGGAGATGCCGGGAAGAATCTGGCCCAGCAGCCTCACCTGGCTCAGCTCCAAGCCTTGGCTGAGGCTGTCGTTGGAGGTGATGCCGCCCTTGGTGATCAAAAAGCCAATCTCCGGCAGGTTCCGCAATAGGAAGGTAAAAAGCTGGGAAACAGCCCGCCCCAGGCTTAGTCTGGCAGCGGCGGTCTCGAAGCTTAGTACCTGGCGACTTGTGTAAACAACTGCCGTGCAATTAGCCGCCTGGGCCACAGCAATCTGAGCCAAGGCGCTTGGGCCATTGCTTGGACAACATCGTTGCCTAAACCACAGGTCACGGCATCTGAGCCAGGGGGGGGTGCAGCGGGGGCGATCGCATCAGCCAACCTCACATCAGCCAACCTCACATCACCCAACCTCGCATCACCCAACCTCACATCACCCAACTTCGTCAAATCCAGCTCAATGCCAACCACATCAGGTTGTTCCAGCAACCTAGCAAGCTGCTGGGTCGTCGTCTGGGTATAAGATCCCACCAAGACAACCCCTGGCCTGGGGCTCTGACGATATTGGGCCATGGCTGGGGGCGGGACCGGCTGGGGGGGCAGGTTCGCCAGGGAAGTCAGTAGGCTGGCGGCGCTGCGCAACAAAAAACGCTTGCCCCGGCGGGCACCTCTGAGCAGATCCTCAGCAAAGCGATCCAAGTCCGCCTGCCGCTCTCCATCCACCACCAAGCAGACATTGCCGGTCAAGCCTTGGAGCCGATCCGCCGTCCCCGCCCGCAACTCCGCCAGCCCCAGCCGCTGCACCTGGGAAGTCGCAATGCGTCCTTGGGTTTTCTCCGCCACATAGTCGGGCAGATAGCTGCTGTGAAAGCCAAAGGCGGGATCCTGGGCAAATTCAGTGGCATGGACGGGGGTGCGATCGCCCCAGCTTCAATGTAGTGGGTGCCATCGAGGGTGATGCGCCCCGCTTCAAAAAAAGCAGGCACGAGGAAATGGGCATCGAAGGGGCCGAGTTCAGCGGCGATCGCATCGGTCTCCAGGGGATAATGCCCCCGCAGGGTCGAGTCTGAGCGGCTCACCAACAAAAAATTGTCGATCCCCGCTTCCGCCAGGGCTCGCTTCAAGTTGCGACAAACCTCCCGCGTCACTCGATCCGCCTCTGCCGGTGAGCGCCCACGGCTGTTGGTCAAAATGAAAAAAATGGGCCGATGGGATCCCCCAGCCCCCGCTTGAGGGTTTCCAACTCCCAGGTGAGCAGCAGCAGACAGCTGTGGACGGTCTGGGAGCCGGTGGGGTCGTCATCGATGACGATGATTTGGGGCGATCGCACATGACTGAACCTCTGGAGCTTGCCAAGCTTAACCTTGCCATTCTGGCCTCAGGATTATGATATCAATCACAGGGCTACTGAGTGACGGCTTCGGTATCTCTAGCGAACAAATAATAGATCAAACTCTCATTTTGAATCCACAATAAAAATTCTTAAAACTCAGCTCACATAGAGCTGGCTTCCAAAAACTTCCGCTGACTTATCGTTTTTTTGATAAAGCAGAAATAAAGCTTTCGTTTATTCTTCCTGCAATATTTATCTTGGATTTATTTAGGCAACTATGAATTCTTCGGAGGGATTTTCAATCGAATCCCACTACCTTAGTTAACATCATTATTGCGTTAGGGATTCCCTTCATGTCAGAGTTTCTGAGAACAGTTCAACAGAGCCCAGTGAGCCTGGATGACGCTGCCTACCAGGCCAGTGCAGATTCTAACCCCTACGGAATGGCCCTTGGCCTGGGCGCTCCCCAGTTGTTACCGTCCCATCCCAACATTGACCTGGGTGGGGATACGGTTGAACTCGCAACAACGATGGAGTTCAGTGACAACATCGCCCGCGTGGGGGACTGGATTGGCCTGAATGGAGATCTGCGGGATTTCTATGCGTTTCACCAGGGCCAAGCTGGAACCGTTGAAATTGCCCTGGATGGCATGGATGACAACGCCAACCTTCAGCTCTTCCGAGCGACGGGGGAGCGCATCGGGGCATCTTACCAGGGCGGCACGAAACGCGATGTAATTACGGGGGATTTTGGCGTTGGCGATTACTATGTCGTGATCTTTGGCAAGACCAGCGATGTGCAAACGGCCTATCAGCTCTCTGTATCCCTGCCTGGGCAGGCGCTTCAACCACCGGCCATTTCACCGGATGTTGTTCCCACAACGCCAAGCTTACCAGGCTCTATTGAGCCGAGTATTGAACTGAGTATTGAACCAAATCTTGGGCCGGACTCTGGAGTTGTTGTCCCACCGACGCCTGTTCCAGCAGTTATTCCAGAAGTTGTACCAGCAGCGATCGCCCCCGCAGATCCCAGCCTAGACCGAGGCGGCGACAGCCTTGCCACCGCCTCTAGCCTGAGCACGTCGAGCCAGGCACTACGCAG
>JAAUQQ010000375.1 GCA_012032745.1 Synechococcales cyanobacterium RM1_1_8 | reverse complement strand
GGGGCAGCAGGCCCTGGGGGTGGCGACCCTGGCTGGACGGACCGGCTCCCTCAAGCTGGGGCGGCTGCTCCTGCTGGTGGGCGGTGGCCTCCTGGCCCTCTGGCTGCTGTGGATGATCCTCAGCCAAGCCTTCGGCTGGTTTAGCAGATTGAGCAGCGGCGGTTCTGAGGCTGGGGGCGATCGTGCCGCCGCCGTGATCAAGCTCGAAAGCAATCAGCCTAGCATCAGCCTTCAAGAGCCAGTCATTGATCTGCTGGCCCAAAACGCCGCTGCGGGCCCAGCCACCATCACCGCCAGTGGCCCACTGTCCGATGCCGCCGCTGAGCAGGTGATCAACCTCTGGCTGACAACTAAAACCCAGGTCTTTGGCAGCGAACAGAAGGGCGAGCTGCTGGGAAATGTCCTCACCGGAGAGGCCCTGAATTTCTGGGAAAGTGAATCCACCCTCTCCAAGCAAGATGGCACGGAGGTGAGATACCAGCACACACTAGCGGTAAATGAAGTCCAAGCCAGCAGCCCCGACCAGGCGACGGTGATGGCCACCGTTACGGAGCTGGCCAAGTATTACCAGGGTGGACAGCTCACCCGTAACCGCGAGGATCGAGACCTCCAGGTGCGCTATGACCTCGTGCGCGATGGCAATAGCTGGAAGATCACGAAAATGGCCGTCAAGCAGTAGGGGCAGGTTTAGCAGAGCCCCTACTGCCTGGACCCATAGCCTTGGGCAAACCTGCCCTTGCCACTACCTTGGCCAGAGTGTCACAAATGGATTCTAAACAGCACAATCGGTAGCGCCACAGCCTAGGATGGAGGCGATTCTGCGATTTGCCCCCGCAAAGGAGACTCCATGCTGCCGTTCCTCTTGGCGATTGTTGTTGGCCTGGCTGGCCTAGCCTTGTTTTCCACAGCCTTCTTTTTTCCTGGCCTGTATCGCAAAAACGATCTGATCTGGAGCGGCATCGCCCTGTTCTATGGCTTGGTACTATGGATTTGTGCCCCTCGCCTGACAGGGGCAGTACTGTTGGGGCAGACCGCCAGTGTTGCGCTGATTGGCTGGCTGGGGTGGCAGGCTCTGCTGTGGCGCTGGAGCAAGCTGCCGCCGGAGCAGCGTTCTTCCATTGCCGATGGCACGACAGTCAAGCAAGGCGTTTCCAAAATCAAAAAAGCGGATTGGAAACAGCCCCTGCAATCAGCTCAATCCAAGGCTCGGGCGATCGCCCAGGCTGGGAAAACGGAGGTGAGCCCGGCGGCGGTTGGGGTCGCTGGGGCGATCGCCGAAGAGCCGGAGACCCTGGAGCCAGAGACCCTGGAGCCGATCGCCGAGACTGCGATCGCCGAAGTCATTGCAGTTGACCCAGAGGAAACGGCGGCTAATGGGGCTGATGAGGCTGCTGCCGACCCAGAGGCTGCTGCCGACCCAGAGGCCGCAGCCGCTGAACCTGAGCGTCCTGCTTCGCCAGCAACGCCCACAGAGAAGCCGAGCAGGACGACGCCCGCCAAGGTTTCGCCGCCCCCCCGCGCTGGTGTCCAAACGAGCGAGTCGCAGGGAATGCTTGGGAAATGGTTCGGGCAACTGCGCGATCGCCTCCAGGGCCGTAAGAGCCACGGCAAAAAATACGTCCGCTCCGAGCGTCCCAGCCCCAGCGAGGCAACAGCCCCACCGATCCCCGCGACCGCCGCTGCCGAGGAAACCGCTGCAGCGCTAGAGTCTCGCAGCATTGCCCCCCCAGAAGCGGACATCCCGAGGATCGCCGGGGAAGGGCCCAGCCCAGAGCCTGAAACCTCTTCCGAACCGGCAGCTCCCGAACCGGCAACGCTGGAAGAGGCTGCGATTAAAGATATCGAAACCGAATCAGCCGCCGCCGAATCGCCAGAAGCTGAATCGCTAGACGCTGAACCCGCCAGCCCTGAACCCGCGATCGAAGCAGACCAGCCTGGCAGCGCCGAGGCCGAGCTAGCCCCGGAGACTGAAGAAGAGACTGGAGAGGAAGAGACCGGAGAGGAAGAGGAGACTGGAGAAGAAGAAGAAGACACCGGAGAAGCAGCGGAAGAACCAGCCTCCGACGCCTCGGCCATTGCCGAAGAAGATGAGAACTGGCCTCCCCGCGATGAAACCTGGAGCGATGATCTCGAAGACTGGGAGAAGGCTCCAGAGGAGAATCGCGACGCCTAGGGTCGTGCGGCGACGCTGTTGGAGTCCCCAGCTTGACTATTTTGCCGGGCGAGATCATCTCCCGCCTCCGACTCGGGCCAAGCCGCCAGCGTCACCTGGGTCGCCGGTTGTGCAGGGCTACAGCGGCCCGACAACAGCTCGGGCATCAGCGGCTGGTTGGAATAAACCACAATGCCGCTGCTGCGTCCCTGGCGCTGGGCAGGCTCCAAAAACTGAGCCAGGCCTGCCTTGCCATCCAGGTTCAGCTTCGTTTGCAGCCCATCCCACTCCAGCACGATGGTGTTCTGGCCGTCCCAAGCCCCCAGGCTGATGCAGAGTTGCTCCCCATAGTTGGACCGCAGCGCCAGGTGGTAGCTATATTTGGGCAGCTTTTCTAAGCAATCATGGCTGCCCTTGTTTTTGGGATCGCAGGGGCGATCTAGCTGCTCATAGGGTAGGGTCTGGGCGGGTGCCGGGGAGGTAGGCAGGACCGACAAAATCGAAAGAATAATGGGCGAGAAAGCCACAGCGACAAAATGATTAAAGCGCATCAGTTAAGCAGTGTGATTATTGAGTGACGAACGACATAAGCCCGGTTAGAGCTAGGTTTCCCGCAGAGTTATTCCATGCCATCCCACGGATTTCTCTTCCATCGTTGCTAAGTCTAGGGTGGCTTTTTCCTCGTATCAAGAATTGAAATTCAGGCAGATTTCCAAGCCTTGATTGATCAACAGGCTGGGGCCATTCCATTCCCTTGAATTCCCCGATGGGAGTCAAGATCGGGTCAAGCTAGCTGGCGAATGGGATTCCAAAACGCCCCAGTGGACTTGAAGCGCATCCCGCTTCTAACGGATAATAGGTTCAAGCTCGATTCACCTATGCAGGCCCGGTGTGCAGTCCCGGTGTGCAGGCCCGGTGTACAGCCCTCCTAGGATCTCCCCCGCATCTCCCCAGCCATTATTTATCTCCCCCAGCCATTACCGTGACAGACGCCCCCTCTCCCGCTGCCAGACCTGCCCAGCCCGTCCCAGCCAAGTCCTACAAGGACAGCATTAACTTGCTGAAGACCGACTTCAGTATGCGGGCCAACGCCACCCAGCGGGAGCCGGAGATTCAGGCATTCTGGGCGGAGCAAAAAATCTACGAAACCCTGGCGCGGGAAAACCCCGGCGAAGCCTTCATCCTCCACGATGGCCCGCCCTATGCCAACGGCTCGCTGCACATGGGCCATGCGATGAATAAAGTCCTCAAGGACATCATCAACAAGGTTCAGCTGCTCAAGGGCAAAAAAGTCCGCTACATCCCCGGCTGGGACTGCCACGGCCTGCCGATCGAACTCAAGGTGCTCCAGTCGATGAAGTCGGGCGATCGCCAAGCCCTCACCCCGATCACCCTGCGCAAAAAGGCCAAGGAATGGGCCATGGGCCAGGTGGAGGGCCAAAAGCAAAGCTTCGAGCGCTATGGCATTTGGGGCGATTGGGACCATCCCTACCTGACCATGCAGCCGGAGTATGAGGCGGCGCAAATCGATGTCTTTGGCGAGATGTTCCTCAAGGGCTACATCTATCGCGGCCTCAAGCCCGTGCATTGGAGCCCCAGCTCCCGCACGGCCCTGGCCGAGGCGGAGCTGGAATATCCCGAAGGCCACGTTTCCGACAGCCTCTATGCTGCCTTCCGCATAACCAGCCTGCCCGCCAGCTTGAACCTGGTTCTAGGGGAATATTTACCGGACCTGGGCCTGGCGATCTGGACGACGACGCCCTGGACAATCCCCGGCAACCTGGCCGTGGCGGTGAACGGCAAGCTGACCTACGCCCTGGTGGATACCGGGGCCGATAACTTGGCCCCCGATGCAAAATCCAAGCCCCCCAAATACCTGCTGGTGGGCGATGGGCTGGTGGAGACCCTGCGGGAGAAATTTGGCCAGCCCCTGGAAGTCATCGCCCGTGTTGCGGGCCAGGCCCTGGAACATGCCACCTACAAGCATCCCCTGTTCGATCGCGAAAGCCCCGTGGTCATCGGCGGCGACTACATCACCACGGACTCCGGTACGGGCCTGGTCCATACCGCCCCCGGCCATGGCCAAGACGACTATATCGTCGGCCAGCGCTATGGCCTGCCCCTGCTCAGCCCCGTGGACGATGCCGGTCGCCTGACCGCCGAAGCGGGCCAGTTCGAGGGCTTGAACGTGCTCAAAGATGCCAATGCCGCCATCATCGAAGCCCTAGATCAAGCCGGTGCCCTGCTCAAGCAGGAGCCCTATGGCCACCGCTATCCCTACGATTGGCGCACCAAAAAACCGACGATTTTCCGAGCGACGGAGCAGTGGTTTGCCTCGGTGGAAGGCTTCCGGGATCAGGCGCTGGAGCGATCGCCGAAGTCACCTGGATTCCCGCCAGCGGCGAGAAGCGGATCACGGCCATGGTGGGCGATCGC
>JAAUQQ010000017.1 GCA_012032745.1 Synechococcales cyanobacterium RM1_1_8 | reverse complement strand
GAATTAGGGGAATTGGGGCCGGAGATTGTCAAACGGCTCACCGGGTGCGTGGGCGCGATCGGGCGACAATTTCGCGATCGGCGCTCAGGCCAAAATGGCTAAAACGCACTCCAGGAGAGAATTTAGCCCACTTCACCAGGGATCGAAAAGAACGGAAGAAAAGCTTAAGCCAACCCGAGAAGATCGTTACACAGCTTTACATTATACGGGCCCCACCCTAGGAGCGACTCAGCCGCCCCGGAAGGCCCGGAGCCCAGATTCCAGATCCAAGCCCCAGATCCAGTGGCGCAGAGACTGAGTGGGGCAACGACCGGAGCCATAACCATGCCATCCCATCGCCTCCCATCCATTACCCATCAAACCTAATCGGTCTATGGAGAAAATTAGCGTCCAGGAACTTTTGCGTCGCTACGCTGCGGGCCAGCGGAACCTCTCCAGTATAGATTTACAAAACGCCCTGCTGTTCGAAGCCACCCTGCGCGATGCCGATCTCTCGGGCTCGGATCTCCGCAGCGCCTATTTGCCCTATGCCCGCTTAGCCCAGGTCAACTTTTCCCAGGCCGACCTGAGCCAGGCCGACCTCTCGGGTGCCCAGCTCTACCAGGCGAACCTGGCCGGGGCCAAGCTGAGTCGGGCCACCTTGCTCCAGGCGAACCTGCGCTATGCGGATTTGAGCCAGGCCAATTTGGCGGGGGCGGTGCTCCACTGTGCCGACCTGCGCCATGCCAATTTGACCGGCGCGGACCTGACGGGGGCGGTGGTGACCCGAGCTTTGTTGGATGGGGCGAGGCTGGCGGGGGCCCAGCTCCAACGCTGCAATTTTTTTCGCTCGGTGGGGGTGGATCTGAGCGGCTGCCAGTGGGATGACAGCCTAGTCCATGCCGATGGCCACAAAGGACTTTAGGCCATCGGCATGGGCTC
Organism: Synechococcales cyanobacterium RM1_1_8; assembly: GCA_012032745.1. Lineage (GTDB taxonomy): Bacteria > Cyanobacteriota > Cyanobacteriia > PCC-9006 > JAAUQQ01 > JAAUQQ01. The sequence continues at coordinate 27,016 of JAAUQQ010000017.1, read as the reverse complement.
CCAGGGAGCGGACCTGCCCGGCAAAGTCTGCCCGGTCAAGTCACTGCCCGGTCAAGTCACTGCCCAGTCAAGTCACTGCCGGGCTGGGCTGGGCAAGCCAACAGGCTCGGGGCAAGCCAACATCACCAAAGCATTGACGATCGCCGCCGCCACGGTCGATCCCCCCTTGCGCCCTGCCACCCGGATTTGGGGCACGGTTTGGGCGGCGATCGCCGCCTTCGATTCCACCACGGACACAAACCCCACCGGAGCCGCAATCACCAGGGCAGGCTGGGCCAGGCCGAGGCTGATCTGTTCGCCCAGGGCCAGCAGGGCGGTGGGGGCGTTGCCAATCACATAGATCGCCTGGGGGTATTGGGCAATGCAATGGAGGATGCCTTGGGCGGTTCGCGTGGGAGCTGTTCGAGGGGGGGCCGTTCGGGCGGAAGCGGCAGCCTCCTGCTCCAGGGGCGGAGCCTGGTCGATGGCGCTGAGGATCGGGTTTTGAAAGGTTTGCTGCACGAGACCGCGAATCCCCTGCTGGACCATGGTGACATCGACAATGATCGGAGTCTGGGCCTGGAGCGCCGCCAGGCCAGCGGCGATCGCCCCCTCCGAAACCTGGAGGCGATGGCGATAGTCAAAGTCCGCTGTCGTGTGGATGATGCGGCGCAGGATGGCATATTCCGCTGGGGGGAGCTGGTGGGGGCCAAATTCGCGGTCGATAATGGCAAAGCTCTCAGCGGTGATCGGGTGGAGAGGCGGAGTTTTCCAGGTGCGCAGTGCAGATGCTGCTCCAGATGCCGGTTCTGTAGCAGGCATCTTCAAAATCCAGCACCGGCCAATCCGGTTGCCGACGATAGATCGTCATATCGTCAAACTGGCGCAGTTCCGCCCGCTGCACTGCAAACTCCGGCAGGGCCACCACCCTAGATTGGTTGAGCTGCACCAGGCGCTGGGCCCAGGCCTTGGCATCCAGGTCTGGGGGAATCTGGCCGAAGTAGCCCAGGGTGATGTGGGCGGTGAAGTTGTACTGCTGCTCGATGCCCAGGCCCAACAGGCCCGGCTGCTGGTAGAGCGATCGCCTCAAACTGCGAATGCGCTCATAGCTGGCTTCGGTCTCCGGCACCAAACAGAGGCCCAAGGCCCGAGGCATGACCATGAGACCCACCACCTGGAAGCGAATCGGCTGGGTTTGCTGGTCCGGAACCCCCTGCAACACCTGGCCAATTTCCTGGTTGAGCTGCTCACCAAAGCCCTCCGCCTGGGCGGCTTGGCTGAAGTTCTCCGCCCAGAGCAAATCCGCCAGGGTCATGTGCAGGCTTTCCTGGGGCAGAGGGATCAGCAGCTCCGCCGGGAGCTCGGCCTGCAACGTCACCAGAACGGCCTGGAGCTGTTGGTAAAAATCTTGGTTGATGGGATCTTCGCCACTGGGGGGCGAGATGATCGAACAACCCGGAAAGGGCACCGCCTGCCATCGACCATCCTGATGCTGATACTTTGGGGAGGCGTGGATGACCGAGAGCTGCTGCTCGTAGTGATCCGGGTGGGTTAGGCCGATGACGCGGTTGACGTAGGGTTGGAATTGATCGTCCAAGCTGACTCTATTTCTCAGGGAATGCGATTGCTGGCGATCGCCTCCCCCCAGAAACTCCATAGGGGAAAATAAACGGGGATTGGGACCAAGCCGCCTGGGGGCAAAACCAGCGGAGCCAGGACAGGCTAGACGGAGAGGGCAAGGGGCCAGAGCGCTCAATGGAATGGCTCAATTTATAGGGCCAACGGGATTGGACCCGTGAGCCTGGGCTAAAGAACCTGGGCTACGGAACCTGGGCCAATCAAGGCCTCGCCAAGCGCACCGTCTTTTGCTTCATCGCCGCTTTAAGATATTACCGAGAATCGGCGTCAAGCCCCCTGTTTCAAGAATGGGGATATGAGCTGCGCGACCGTCGGGCGCAATAATCTTGTTGCCGCTTCCCCCCAAGCCGCCGCCAACCCGCCGCCAACCCGCCGCGAAAACCGGCCGCGAAGACCCGCCGCGAAAACTCCCACCCCTCGGCCATGGCCATTTATCTCTACTGGGGAGAAGACGACTTCGCCCTCGGCAAAGCCGTCCAGGCCCTCAAAGCCCAGGTTCTCGACCCCGACTGGGCCAGTTTTAACTTCGAGCGGATTGGAGCCGACCAGCCCGATGGGGCGATCGCCGCCCTAACCCAGGCCATGACCCCGCCCTTTGGCCTGGGCAAACGCTTGATTTGGCTGGTGGATCCCCCCCTTTCTACAGCAGGCCTCCGAGGCCGTGACCCAGGAACTGACCCGCAGTCTGCCCCAACTGCTCGACAGCTCCGTGCTGATCATCACCAGCAGCAAAAAGCCCAACGGTCGGCTCAAATCCACCAAGCTGCTCCAAGGCAAGGCGGAGGTGCGGGAATTTTCTCCCCCCTCGCCCTGGCAGACCGAGCAAATTGCCGAACAGGTGCGCCGAGCCGCCAAGGAGGTGGGGGTGCGCCTCAGCCGGGCCAGCGGCGAATTTTTGGTGGAGGCGGTGGGCAACAACAGCCGCCAGCTCTACAACGAGCTGGAAAAGCTGCGGCTGTTTGCGGGGGCCACCGCCGGGCCAGCAGCCGGGCCAGCAGCCGGGCCAGTAGCCGGACAGACCGATGCAGCACCACTGGATTTGGAGACCGTGGCCAGTCTGGTGACCACCAGCACCCAAAGCAGCCTGCAACTGGCCAGCGCCATCCGCATGGGCGATGGGGCCAAGGCCCTGGAGCTGGTGGCGGATCTGCTGGGCCGCAATGAGCCGCCCCTGCGCATTGTGGCGACGCTGATTGGACAATTTCGCACCTGGCTCTGGGTGCGGGTGATGGTGGATGGCGGGGAGCGGGATGAGAAGGCGATCGCCCAGGCCGCAGGCATCGGCAACCCCAAGCGCATTTACTTTCTGCGCCAGGACATCAGCAGCCTCTCCCAGGGACAGCTCCTCCAAGCCATGCCGCTGCTGCTGGCCCTGGAGTCAGACCTAAAGCTGGGGCGGGAAGCCCAGGCGACGCTGCAAACCAAGGTGATTGAGCTGTGCGAGCTCTGCCGGGGCCGTCGCTGAGGGCTGGGGCCAAAGCAGCGCTGCCCCCCCATTGCCCCTCCCAGTGAATCCATTGAAACAAATAGACCCAGCCCCCGTCTAACAACTACTCAGACCCAAGACCCCAGATCCCAGGCTTCAGGCCCAAGACTTCAGGCCCAAGCTTTTCCTCCCAACCCCCAGGGCCAAACTGCACCAAACTGCCACGGTGTTGGGCTTTTTGAGGGGGTAGGCTATTTTGAACGGAGTGCGCTTTCCGGGAGCCCTGGTGCCGAGACCCTGCGATCGCGCAGGAACCCGCTCCCCCACGGGGCTCCAATGCGGTTGTGGTTGTTCCTTTTGCCTTTTTGCCGACATGATGAATCCTTTGAGCCTTACCGTTCGGAATGACCAGATGCACCCAGGGCAGACTAGCAAATTGGCCCAACTGCCCAGGGGCGATCGCTGGCTCTGGGTGAGCACCTTAGCCGCCGTGGGGCTGCTCTCCGGCCTGGTGCCCGGCTGGAATGCTGGCCAACTGAGCCTGTCTTCCGCCGCCCTGGCCCAATCGAAAAAGCCCGTCACCGCCGAAAACGTAGCCAACTTTGTCCGGGCCGCCATGGCCATGGAGCCCAAGCGCAAACAGGCGGTGCAGGAAATCCAAGGCGCGATGGGCTCTGTGCCCGCAATTCGCTGTGACGATCGCGACAGCTTCAATGAGCTTGATCCCAGCGTGCGCAGCGTGGCGATCAACTATTGCAATGAATCGAAACGGATCGTCGAAGCCAGCGGGTTGAGCATCGAGCGCTTCAATGAGATTTTGATAGAGCAAAAGAGCAACCGTGCCCTGCGCGATCGCATTCAAAGCGAAATGTGCCGGGTGGAGCCCGCCTTCTGCCCGAAAAGATAGCCCGCGCGGCCCCGGTCGAGCTGTCACGAGACTGTCGCGGACCTATCCCAGACCTAGCCAAAACCTGCGCCCACACCATGGGCCTTTCCCCAGCCCTGCGGTGCGCTTTGCCCCCAGGGCTTTTGCATGGCAGCATCGCTTGCATCGGCCCTTTATTGCTCTGGTAGAGTTGAAATCGCATTGGCTGGCCAACCCCAGGCCCAACCGCCAACGCAAACCCAAACCCAGATCCAATCCAAACAAAGGACGGTCCCCCATGGCGCTGGTGGTTCAAAAATACGGTGGCACCTCCGTCGGTTCAACGGAGCGCATTCGCCAGGTTGCCCAGCGCGTGGCCAAAACCGTCGCAGAAGGCCATCAAGTCGTGGTGGTGGTTTCGGCCATGGGCAAGAGCACCGATGACCTCGTGGCCCTGGCCGCCGCCATCACCGACAACCCCAGCACCCGCGAACTGGACATGCTGCTCTCCACGGGGGAACAGGTGTCGATTTCCCTGTTAACCATGGCGCTCCAGGCCCTGGGGCAGCCAGCCCGCTCCATGACCGGTGCCCAGGTGGGCATTGTCACCGAAGCCCACCACACCCGCGCCCGGATTTTGTCGATCAATCCCGAGCGGCTGCGAGCGGCCCTCGACCAGGGAGAAGTCGTCGTCGTGGCGGGCTTCCAGGGCATGAGCAGCGGCAATGCAGCGGATTTTGAAATCACCACCCTGGGGCGGGGCGGCTCCGACACCTCGGCGGTGGCCCTGGCAGCGGCCCTGGGGGCGCACCACTGTGAAATTTGTACGGATGTGCCGGGAATTTTGACGACGGATCCGCGCCTGGTGCCGGAGGCTTCCCAGATGGCAGAGGTGACCTGCGATGAAATGTTGGAGCTGGCCAGTTTGGGGGCCAGCGTGCTCCATCCCCGTGCGGTGGAAATTGCCCGCAACTATGGCATTCCCTTGGTGGTGCGCTCTAGCTGGACGGACCAGCCAGGAACTTGGGTGCGATCGCGCCCCGCTGGCCCCCGCTCCCTCGAAGGCATGGAAATTGCCCGGCCCGTGGATGGCATTGAGCTGGACCTCAACCAGGCCAAGATTGCCCTGCTGCAAGTGCCGGATCGCCCCGGTGTGGCGGCATCGCTGTTTGGGGCGATCGCCGAACAATCCCTGCCGGTGGATCTGATCATCCAGTCGATCTATGAGGGCAATGCCAACGACATCGCCTTCACGGTCCAGCGGGAAAACCTGGGGGAGGCAGAGGCCACGGCGATCGCCCTCTACGAACAGTTAAGTCAGGAACAGCGATCTCACCAGGAACAGCGAGCTCACCAGGAACAGCCAGGCAGCCCAGCCCAGCCGTCCGTCGTCACCGATGCCCGCATCGCCAAGGTCAGCATTGCCGGGGCAGGCATGATCGGGCGGCCCGGCGTGGCGGCCCAGATGTTCCAATCCCTCTCCGATGCCGGGGTCAATATTCAAATGATTTCGACCTCGGAAGTGAAAGTGAGCTGTTTGGTGGATGTGGACCAGAGCGATCGCGCCATCACCGCCCTCTGCAAAACCTTCGACATCCACAGCTCCAACCTGGCCCCAGCGGAGCCTGCGGACTCCCTAGTCACTCCGCCCCCCGTGCGCGGCGTCGCCCTGGACCGCGCCCAGGCCCAGCTCGCCATCCGCCATGTGCCGGATCGCCCCGGCATGGCGGCCCGCATCTTCACGCTGCTGGCCCAGCACCAAATCAGCGTGGACATGATCATCCAATCCCAGCGCTGCCGCCAAATTAACGGCATCGCCACCCGCGACATCGCCTTCACCACCGCCCAGGCCGATGCCCTCCGCGCCCAGGCCGCCCTGGCGGAGCTGCTCTCCCAGATGGGCTGCGCCGAGCTAGAGGTTAATAGCCAGGTGGCCAAGGTCAGCGTCGTTGGGGCGGGCATGGTCCAAGTTGCGGGCGTCGCGGCCCGGATGTTCCAGGCCCTGGCCGATCGCCAAATCAACATTCAGATGATTGCCACCTCTGAGATCAAAATTAGCTGCCTGGTGGCGGATGACCAGGCAGTGGCGGCTCTGCGGGCCGTCCATGCCGCATTTGATCTGGCGGGGGATCGGGCGATCGAGGTGCCTGCTTAACACGAGTCAGCCCAAAGGAGACCAGCCCCAGAAAGACTAGCCCCCAAAGATCATCTCCAACCCAGCCTAGGCGGCTACGCCCGTGAGCCCCGCTAACAACTTCAGCAGAATAGAGTTCAAAATCCCCAGCAGGAAAGCGCCCAGGACAGCGCTCCAAATACTTTTGAGCCGGAATCCCTGCACCAGCTTGGCCGTCAGACCAAACACAAAGATATTGATCAGAATGATCACCGGGAAAAAGATGAACTCCAGAGGGCCGAGGCTCAACAGCCCCTTCACAATCCCGGCCAAGCCATTCAAGACGCCAAAAATAATGCCAGCGGTGATGGCCTTGTCCAAGCCATCAATTTCGATGCCCAGGGGTGGGATTTTGGAGAGGATAATGAGGGCGATCGCCGTCACAATTGCAACCACCACAAACCCGATAATAGCTTGCATGTTTACCCTGATTAATGTTGTTCTAATGTTGAAAATTGCACTGTTCTGGTTTCTGTTCTGGGCCAATACTTAAAGCCATCACTAGCTGCAGCTCGACCTTAAATCCTTTACTGGAAAATGGTTATTGGAATCGGAACAAACCGACCGCTGCATTAGGCGTAAACATATCTGTAATGCTTCAGAAATTCCAGTTTTTTACAAAAATTTCCGTACCGAAGAATATTTTTGATTTATTCGCTACTCCAAAACCCAAAGAAACCACGCAAAAACGTCCTCTAGGGCACATGGCCCTTGGGGATTGCTCCCTGCTCGATCGCAAAACATTTTGCCACGAGGCATTGATCTCCAAGACTCTCCCTAAGGCAGATTTTTTTGCTGGGGCTCGGGGCAACCTAGACAAGAGTCTGCGGATTCGTACCCTCATGCCACCCCGCTATTTTGAGTCGAGACTGCTGTGAAACGGACTGTTGTGCGATCCCTTTAAAGTGAAGACGTTTCCTCAAGTTTTCTGGGGTGCTCGCCAGCGGCTGGCCCAGGGAAGGGGCACCAGCAGAAACGCTGCGGCTGGCGGACCAGGCACTGTATTTGGCCAAACACCAGGGGCACAATCGGGTGGTGCTAGCCCAGGGAAAACCTGACCTCGATAGTCTAGCCGCCGGGGCCTAGCAGCCAGTCAGAACATCAGTTATCGAATCAATCATCATCAATATCAGTCATTATCATCGGCAGCCACGGGGCCGAGGCGTTGGAGCATGAGCAGCGATCGCCCCATCACCTGCACCAGCTTATCCTCGCTATAGCGCCGTCCCCGCTGCACAAACCGAGGCTTCGTCGTATCGATCACCACAGTCCACTCCCAGCGCTGAGCCCCTGGGGCAAGGCAAACTCAATCTCCTCATAGTGGGCATTGAACAGCAGCAAAAAGCTCTCATCAAAGATGCGATTGCCCTGGGGATCCGCCGTGGCAATGCCCGCGCCATTCAAAAACACGCCGATCGCCTTAGCAAAGCCATCATTCCACTGCTCCTCCACCATCGGCTCCCCATCGGGGTTAAACCAGCCAATATCATCCACGCCAGAGCCATGGATCGCCCGGCCCTGGAACCACTTGCGGCGACGGAACACCGGATGGCGACGGCGAAAATGGATCAACTGCCGCGTGAAATCCAACAGCGTTTCATTCTCTTCCTGCAACTCCCAATCCAGCCAGGACAGCGGATTATCCTGACAATAGGCATTGTTATTTCCCTTTTGGCTGCGGCCCATCTCATCGCCGCTGACCAACATCGGCACCCCCTGGGACAACAGCATCGTCACCAAAAAATTACGCCGCTGCTTGGCCCGCAAGCGCAACACCTCCGGATCATCCGTGTCTCCCTCGACGCCACAGTTCCAGGAACGGTTGTGGTCATCGCCATCGCGGTTGCCCTCGCCGTTGGCATCGTTATGCTTCTCGTTGTAGCTGACCAAATCCATCAGGGTAAAGCCATCATGGGCCGTGATGAAATTGATACTGGCATGGGGGCTGCGGCCATTGGTCATGTACAGATCGGAGCTGCCCGTAAAGCGATAGGCAAACTCCGCGAGGCGGCTATCCTCACCGCGCCAAAAGTCTCGCACCGTATCGCGATACTTGCCATTCCACTCGGACCAAAGCAGGGGAAAGCCCCCCACCTGGTAGCCGCCCTCGCCCACATCCCAGGGCTCGGCGATCAGCTTGACATCGGCCAGCACTGGATCTTGGTGAATGATGTCAAAAAATGCCGCCAGGCGATCGACCTCATGCAACTCCCGCGCCAGGGCCGAAGCCAGGTCAAAGCGGAACCCATCCACATGCATTTCCAGCACCCAATAGCGCAGGCTGTCCATGATCAGCTTGAGGATCTGGGGGTGACGTACATTGAGGGAATTGCCGCAGCCCGTGTAGTCCATGTAGTAGCGCTCATCGCCATCCACGAGCCGGTAGTAGCAGGCGTTGTCGATGCCCCGCAGGGACAGGGTCGGCCCCATGTGGTTGCCCTCCCCCGTGTGGTTGTAGACCACATCGAGAATCACCTCCATGCCTGCTTTATGCAGGGCCTTGACCATCTGCTTGAACTCAATCACCTGGCTGCCCAGCTTGGGGCTGCTGCAATAGGATTGCTGGGGGGCGAGGTAGGCGATGGAATCATAGCCCCAGTAGTTGCTCAGGCCCTGGGTGGCCAGGTGGCCGGGGTTGGCCAGGTAGTGGTGGATGGGCATCAGCTCCACCGCCGTGACGCCCAGGGACTGGAGGTGGGAGATGGCGGCGGGGTGGGCCAAGCCGCCATAGGTGCCCTGGAGCTTTCTGGGAATTTCGGGGTGGAGCTTGGTGAAGCCGCGCACGTGGGTTTCGTAGATTACGGTCTCGTGCCAGGGCAGGCGCAGCAGTTTATCCCCTTCCCAGTCGAAGTTCTCATCGATCACGACGGCCTTGGGGACATGGTGGGCGCTATCTAGGTCAGAAAAGCCCAGGTCTTCTTTTGGATCGCCCCAGCGGTAGCCGAAAATTTCCTCTGCAAAGCTGATGTCCCCATCTAGGGCCTTGGCGTAGGGATCGATCAGCAGCTTGTTGGGGTTGAAGCGGTGGCCAGCCTCGGGTTCGAAGGGACCGTGGACCCGGAAGCCGTAGCGCATTCCTGGGCCGACGGAGGGGACATAGCCATGCCAAACGAAGTTATTGACTTCCTGGAGTTCGATGCGGGTTTCCCGGCCCCGTTTGTCGAACAGGCAGAGTTCGACCTTGGTGGCGTTTTCCGAGAAGAGTGCGAAGTTCGTGCCTTTGCCATCCCATTTTGCCCCTAGGGGGTAGGGGGTTCCAGGCCAGAGTGAGAGGTACATGGGCGATCTTAGCGGTTGGCTAATTTGGCTAAGGCTGTTGATTTCAGTTCATTTTACACCTCAGCCTTGGGCCTGTCGGGGCGCAGGTTTATTAGCGCCTGTCAGCGCCTGGACCAGGAGCGGTTTGGGGGGCTTAGTCGTTGCTGCCGGGCGGGGTGGGGGTGGATTCTAGGGTCAAAAAGCGCTCTAGGGCATCCGCGAGTCTGGGGGGCCAGCGGCGAATGTTGCGGACCCAGTTGATGTCTTTGTAGCGGCGGTCCAGGTTGACGGCTGCGGCCCAGTTGCTTTCCGCTTCTCCCGTGAGGCCCTGGTCCCAGAGGACGGCGGTGAGGGCGGCGCGGGGATCGGCGGCCTGGGAATAGCGGCGGACGAGGTTGCGGATCTTGCGGGTGCCTTCGGTTTTTTCGCCCAATTGGTAGAGGGTCAGGGCGTAGTTGATGTTGGGCAGGGCCACGCCTCGGGCCAGTTCGGCGGCGTGGTAGAAGTCATCTCTGGCGGCTTCCCAGTCCCCTTTGCCTCCTTCGGCGTTGCCCCGGTTGTTGAAGGCGATGAAGTCTTCGGGGTCGAGGGTCAGGCCTTGGTTGTAGTCGGCGATCGCCCGTTCCCACTGTTGCAGTCCCTCCCAGGCAGTGCCTCGGTTGATGTAGGGGCCAGGCTGGTTCGGGGCGAGGGCGATGGCTTGGTCGAAGTCGGCGATCGCGGCTTCGAGCTTAAACTGGCTCACCCTGGCATTGCCCCGATTGCTCCAGGTGGCCGGGTTGCTGGGCATCCGCTCAATGGCTTGGTCCCAGAGGGCCTCGGCAGTGACAAAATCCCCCTGGTCCGTAGCAATGAAAGCGCGCTGGTAGAGATCGTCTAGGTCTCGGTACAGGGCCTGCAGCTCCCCCTCGGCATCCGCTGGATCGTCAGTGGCACTCTGGGCTCCGGTAGTTCCCCCAACGGCAGCAGCTCCAGAAGTAACCCCAGAAGCAGCCCCAGAAGCAGCCCAGACCGCCTGGGCTGGTGGCAGAACCAGCCCCGAGAGCCCTCCCAAGCCCAGACAACAGAGACCAAGGCCCAGGACAACCAGTAGCGATTTCAAGCGAGTCAGCATGGGAAGCGCCAGTAAAGAGGCCGGAGAAGAGGCCAGTGGGTGGGAAATTATGAAGTTTTATTGTATCGCTGCCCGTCCTTCCGGTGCATCCGCTCGGTCTGTCTTTCCGGCCCTGGCGCTGCTCCGGCCTATCTACGGTTTTTGGGCCTCGACCCAGGATCAGCCCAGGAATTATTCAGGCATCCTCGGCTGTCCAATGGGGTGCCTAACCGCCGCTGCCCCTGGGAAACTCCGGGATCGCATTCTCACTGTTGAAATCCCAGACCATCAGGCATGAACATCTCTAGTCTACGGCCATGCAAGCAGCAACCGAACTTTCGTTTACCTTCGTGCCTGGGCAGCTAGGCCCTGGGCTTTAGCAGCACGGCCATGAGCAGCTATCCGGCTATTGGCAAATCCAATCCACTGCTTTCCCGGCGAACTCGCAGACCGTCCAGCTTGCTATTTCTCGGGGACGGCTCGTGTTTGCAGATACAACCTCCGTCACCTGGCAGGGATTGGTTAGCCAGCTCTTGAGATTTATTCCGCGTCTGCGCAATCCCGAGCCCAGCATTCCTTGGCCAGCCTTGCAGCAAGCCGTGGACTCAGGCACACCGCTGCCCGTCGTCATCTGTCGATTGGTCTTGATGGAGCGAGCGTTAAGCTATCAGGAACTCAGTGCCGCCATTCGCCAGAATTGCTTATAACTGACTGATACTTGGGATGCCGTTCCGGGTCGGGCCGTTTTTGTGTCCGATGAAAAAATTTCAGCCCAGCGGCCCATTTTGGGGTTTGCTTGGAGCGAACTGGCCTCGGAGCTGGCCCAGCGGCAGGTCCAGTGGAAACAGCTACGCAGTGTGATTCCCTCGGCGTGGAGCTGTGGCGATCGCGCTGGCCTGAGCTGCTGCTGCAGCTCAAGGACTCTGTTCAGGCTCCATCGATTCAGGCATTTGAGCCCTGGGTTGAACCAGCCATGGAGCGATCGCTACAGCAACAGCCAGCAGAATCACTCACCCAAGCCTTCCCATCGCCGCTGTCGAGCTTGGAGGCCTTGGCCAGCTTGAGCGAACTCTTGGGCTCCCAGGGCATCGGCGAAGCTCAAACGGCTCAAACAACTCAAACTCCTCTGGTCGAGCTGTCGATGACTATGCCCTGCTCGACAACCTCAAGGCCGGGATGGCCCAGCAACTGAGTGGCCCCATGCCGGAGCGTTACCGCTCCCAAACCGCCGTCAGCGAACTCTCGGGCCGGGGCGTGGGCATGGATGTTGTCGCCGAACGGGCTTAGCCCGCCTAGGCGGAACCCTCAGCCTCGACACAGCCCTGGGCCAGGGCACGACATTTCAGCTCTCCTTGCCGCTGCCGCGCTTGCTAGAGCCCTGCATTTTGGCCCAGGCCGGTGCCCAGGTCTTCGCCATTCCCGCAGAGCAGGTGGTCATGACTCCCCACTCCACTACGGGTCTGCTGGCCTACTGGCCTACCGGCCTACTTAAGCTTGACCGCACCGGACTTGAGATTGTCCGCCCCGGCACTCACCTTGGCCGAGGTGATGCGATCGCCCTGCCTAATCCCATCTACCACGTCCATACCCTGGGTCACATAGCCAAACACCGCATAGTTTCCATCCAGAAAGGCCAGGTCCGCCAGGGCAAAGTAAAACTGGGAGGATGCCGAGTTGGGACTTTGGGAGCGGGCCATGGCGATCGCCCCTCGCTTGTGGCCCAGGGCTGGCTTCTGGCCCCGCGCTAGGGTTTTGCCATAGACTGTCTCCTTCTGCCCTTTGATCGTAATTTCCAGGGGAATCTGCCGCTCGGTCCCCAGGACAGGATCAATGAAGCCGCCCGTGCCCAGGCGGCTGGTGGGCACCTTAGGATCCTTGCTCTGGGGGTCACCGCCCTGGGCGACGAAGGGCTGGGGTTGGGTGACCACGCGGTGGAACACCGTGCCGTTGTAGACGCCGCGCTGCACCAAATCGACAAAGTTGCCAGCGGTGACCGGGGCCTGGGTGCCATCGATTTCAACGGTGATGGTCTTGCCCTTGACCACCATCTCCACCGTAGCCTTGCCGTTGAGTATGGGGCGGCTGGCTTCGCTGGCTTCAGACTGGGCCATGACATTGCCCCCCAGGAAGGGGGCAGCGAGGGCTGGGGAAAGGGGCTGGAGGCTCCCAATCAGGATGCTGGCGATCGCCCCCAGGGCCGCAGCTTTGAACAGGGTTTTAGGGAATACGCTCTTAAAAAAATTCAAACGCATAGGATTAGAGAAAAGCAAGTTTCAGATCAGCATTACCAAACCTTCGCATTTTAGCGGGCGCTTGGCACCCCGGACGCGGACGCCCAAGCAACCCTCAAGGTTCCCGAGCTGAGGGAGGGAAATCAGACCTTGCCAGGACAGTTCGTTAAAAACCCAATTAGCCTGCTTTATTACTCATCTAAATAAACAAGTATCTGTATTAAAGGGACTACCAAGACAGCGGCATGGGTCTTAGGGACTAGAAGAAATGTTCCCAACCTAGGGCAACTCAAAGAGCTGGTCTATTTCCCCACTAAAGCGCGATTTGGTTTGACTAAAGTAGGTGCAACGAAGCAAACAAGTCTCGGCGCTTCCACACACTAAAGAGTTACACCATGAAAAACGCAACTGCTCAGCTCGCCCTCGCCGCCCTCCTCACCCTCGGCGCAAACATCGGCCTCGTCAGCTTCTCCAGCCCTGCCATGGCTCAGCCAGCCCAGAGCGTCAGCGACCTGCGCGATGTCAGCCCCAACGATTGGGCCTACACTGCCGTCCAAAATATGGTCGAGCGTTATGGTTGTTTGGCGGGCTATCCCGATGGCACCTTCAAAGGCAATCGCTCGATGACCCGCTTTGAATTTGCCGCTGCATTAAATAGCTGCATCGATACAATTACGGCTCAAATTCAAGAGAACACGGTGCAGGTTACGGCCAATGATTTAGTCCTCATGCAGCGCCTGCAAGAAGAGTTTCGCTCCGAGCTTTCTACCCTGCGGGCTCGGGTGGATGGCCTAGAAGAGCGGACAGCGGAATTGGAAAAAATCGCCCCACGATTAAGCTCAGCGGCGACCTGATCACCGATGTGGGCGGCGTCTTCTCCGGCGAGGCCAACGGCAATGGCACCGATGCCAAGGACAACATCACCGCCGCTGCGGTGCTGGGCATCAACCTGGAGAGCAACCTGACCGGCAACGACCTGCTCCGCGCCCGTTTGGAAGCCTCCAACTTTGAAGGCTATGCGGGTCGGTTTAATAACAACGCCAGCTTCAATGGCTTGGATACGGATTACGACGACAACAGCAACGACACCGTGCGCCTGGATGAGTTGTATTACCAGCGCAAGCTCGGGGCTGGCCAGCTCACCGTCGGCACCCATGGGGTAGACATTGATGATGTGGCGGGCACCGCTGATGCCCCCTCGGGTCAATATGCCTTCATTGAGCAGTTCCAAGCCAACCCGGCGATCGCCAACGCCGCCAGCGGTGCTGGCATTGGCTACAAGCTCGGCCTCGGCGAGAACCTGGAAGTTGCAGCGGCCTACACCCTGCCCACCACCTCCGCTGCCACCACCAATGACGGCCTCTTCGGCGGCACCAACACCGCCACCGCCAAGGTGACCTACACCCCCGGCGACAGGACTGCCCTCTCCCTGGCCTATGCCCGCACCAGCCAGCAGGGCGTGGCCTCGGGCACCAGCCTCGCCGCAGATCCCTTCGGTAACGGCGATGCCAACGGCAACAACATCAGCCTCGCCGCCTCCCGCAGCATTGGCCGGGTGGATCTCTCCGCCCACGGCGGCCTCTCCTTCCTGGAAGATGGCTCCAGCGACAACAGCGCCACGGTGGCCAACTGGGCAGCCCAGGTCGGCGTCCAGGATCTGTTCGGTGAAGGCAACTACGGCGGCATCGGCATCGGTGCGGTGCCCTATGTGACCGGCGGCGATGTCGGCTCCCAGGATGCGCCCCTGGCAGCCCAGGCGTTCTACAGCCTCAAGGTCAGCGATGGCTTGGCCGTCCAGCCCCAACTGGTCTACATCAGCAACCCCAACGGCAACAGCGGCAACAGCAACGTCTGGGCCGGTAGCGTCAAGACCACCCTGCGCTTCTAGACTGCAATGACCGCCCCAGGGGAGTTTAGAACTCCTCCCTGGGGCGGTCATGGTGCGTTGTTTCGCGAGTGTAATCTCAGGTGTGAAATCTCAGGTGTGAAATCTCAGGGTGCAGCGTCCGGTTGTGCCAGTACAGGCAGGGCAGAAGTTCTCAGGCTAGCTTGAGCCGACCTCCATCCCCAGCCCCTTCTCCCCAAAAAACACAACAGCCTGGAGAAGGGGAGCCGGATCGGAGCCCCTCTTCCCTAGTGGAGAGGGGTTGGGGTGAGGGGGCAAAACCTACGCCCAGACTACTGGCGCAATCGAAGCTAGAACCAGGACTGAGCAAAGCCCAAGCACCGGGGAATTTACGGGATAAACGCGATAGGTTAGGAGCATGATGGCAGAGCAGAGCCCCCAAGACTAGATCGCTGCTCCGGCCTCCCGAACCACTTGTCCCCTAAAAGCCTCAGGAACCTCACTTAATGCTGACACAACTTAGAGCGTGGCTCAAAACACAATTCTCCGCCCTAGGTCATCGCCTGGGCACTGGCCGTCTGGGCACTGGCCGTTTGCACACTTGGCTCGTCGCCCTGTTTAGCCTCACCCTCGGTTTGAGCCTGGTGCTGCAAGCCTGCGATCGCTCCATTGCCAGCAGTTTTCCTGCTCCCAATCGCCCCGGCGCTGACTACACCGATCGCATGGCCCAGGAACACAAAGGCGATCGCCCCATCGCCACTCCCCTCTCCCAGATGGAGCCCCAGCAGCCCGTGGCCACCCAAAGAGTCGATTACGCAACCATTAATGGCAAAACCATCACCGGCTTCCTCGCCCAGCCCGCCAATGCAGAGGCTCCCCTGCCTGCCCTGATTGCCATCCACGAATGGTGGGGCCTGAACGACAACATCGAAGCCGTCAGCCAGCGCCTGGCTGGAGAAGGCTACAGCGTCCTTGCGGTGGATCTGTACGGCGGCGAACTGGCCGAGGCCCCAGACCAAGCCCGCAGCCTGATGCAGGGTGTTATGGCCGACCCCGAACCGGCCCAGGAAAACCTGCGCCAGGCCTACGAATATCTGATCAACCAGCAGCAGGCCACAGGGGTCGCATCGATTGGCTGGTGCTTCGGCGGAGCCTGGTCGCTGAACACCGCACTACTCTTGCCAGAGCAACTGGACGCCGCTGTGATCTACTACGGACGGCTGCAGACCGATCCCGAGGTCTTGGCACCGTTGCAAATGCCCATTGCAGGCTTCTTCGGCGGCCTCGATCAGGGCATTCCCGTGGCAGATGTGAAAGCCTTTGAAGCAGCGCTCAGGAGCCTGGGCAAAACGGCGGAAATCTACATCTACGACGATGCCAACCACGCCTTTTCCAACCCCTCGGGCGATCGCTACAACCCCGAAGCCGCCGCCGATGCCTGGGAAAAAACCATCGCATTTTTGGCCAAATATCTCAAAGCCTAGTAGAGGCATGGCATTGTCATATCCCCGCATGGGCTAGGAGTTTTGGCCAGGCCGCCTAACAAACCAGACCGCACTGGCCAACACCCAGCCCGACAACATAATTTCAATCCAGCGCAACTTATACCACCCCTCCGTCCCATAGGCCCGCAGCCCCCAGAGCCAGAGGCCATCCACCCTGGCCCCCAGACCAAACCCGACCCAGAGCCCCAGCAAACAAATCTGCCAGCGAGACAAGCCCAGCCACCGGGCAGCAAGCCGCTCCAGGGCCAAGGCGGCGATGGCAATCAGCGGAGCCAGCACCGGCTGATTGTTCATGACCGGCACCAGGGCCAGCAGTAGCCAAAGCAACACCGGCCAGCAGTGGGGGCCGAGCTGGGGACCGAGCTGCCTCCAAACCGGGTTCCCGGATAGCGCCAGGTGGGACGAGAGATCGGGCGGGCGCAGCAGGGCGATCGCGGCGATCGCCCCCGGCAAAATCAACCACTCCGAGTTGGGCTGCCCCTCGGCCACAATCGCCCGGATCCAACACAGCGGCAGGATCATCATCGCCAGGGGTTGGGGACTGGGGGAGCGATCGCTCCGGGCCAAGACCCACTGATAGAGCCAAGCCCCCAAGCCCGCGCCCAAAGCATTGCTGCCCAGATCGAACAGATTACTGGTGCGCGCCACGAGCCACAATTGGGCCGTTTCAATCCCCAGGCTGAGCAAAAGCCCCCAGAGCAGACAGAACCCATAGGGCAGGCGCAGGCCCTGGCGCAGCAAAATGCCCAGGGGAATAAACAGCAAAATATTCTGCAAGACATCGCCGAGTCGGAAGCGACAGACCCAGAACTCGGAAGGGCGGTAGGCTTGAAAGTCAAAGGGATTGAGCGTCAGCAGGGCGATCGCCACACAGCAGTAGCCCAGGGCCAAACCGCTGGCCTGGCCCTGGGCACTGGTGAGTTTTGCAAGCAAGCGAGAACGATGGGCCATGCTAGACGGCCAAAAACTCCTGAATCACGGATTGGCTCAGCTCCCCCGTGGGACCGGAGGCGACGATGCCGCCCTTCTGCATTGCATAATACCAGTCGGCCTGGCGAACAAAATGCAAATGTTGCTCGACCAACAAAACTGAAATCCCCGTGGCTTCAATAATTCGCCGCACCGCTGCTTCGATTTCTAAGATAATCGAAGGCTGAATCCCTTCGGTCGGTTCATCGAGCACCAGGAGCTTGGGCTTGCTGAGGATGGCGCGGGCGATCGCCAACTGTTGCTGCTGGCCACCGCTCAAATCACCGCCCATGCGCTCCAACATCGACTTCAGCACCGGAAACAGATCATAGACCTCCTCCATGGCCGCCCGGCTGCGCTGGGCCTTGGGCAACGACTCCATACCCAGCAGCAGATTCTCCCGCACGGTCACCCGAGGAATGATCTCCCGCCCCTGGGGCACATAGCCGATACCCAACCGCGCCCGCTTGTCCGTCGAAAGCTTGGTAATCGGTTGGCCATCCAACAGAACCTCGCCGGAGCGAGGCGTCAACAGACCCATCACCGACTTGAGCAGCGTTGTCTTGCCAACCCCGTTGCGGCCAATCAAGCAGATCATCTTGCCCCGCGCCACACTCAGATCGACGCTGCGGAGAATGTGGCTTTCACCATAATAGACATTGAGATTGGTGACATCGAGCATGGGCTGGGTTGCGGGCTCAACCATAGCTTGAGCCCCTGGGCTAGCAGCGGAGTAGGCAGAAGGCTGGGGGGAGAGATCCTGGGGCTCGGTCATGCTGGCTCCTCCTGGGGCTCACCCAGATAGACTTCAATCACGCGGGGATCGTTTTGCACTTGATCCATCGTGCCTTCACAGAGCACAGAGCCCTGGTGGAGCACGGTCACCTGGCGGGCGATTTGCCGCACAAATTCCATGTCATGTTCAATCACGATGATCGAGTGGGTTTCTGCAAGGGAGATCAGCAACTGGCCGGTGCGCTCGGTCTCTTCATCGGTCATGCCCGCCACGGGTTCATCCACCAGCAGCAGGTCCGGAGACTGGGCCACCAACATGCCGATCTCCAACCACTGCTTTTCGCCGTGGGAGAGAATACTGGCCGGAACATTGGCCTTGCCCGCCAGGCCGATGATCGTCAGCAAGCGCATCAGCTCTTCTCGATCCTGGGCGCTGGGTTTCTGGAACAGCGTCGAAAGCAGGTTTTTGCTGCGGTTATAGGACAGCTCCAGGTTCTCGCGGGGGGTGAGGTTGAAGTAGACGCGGG
Organism: Synechococcales cyanobacterium RM1_1_8; assembly: GCA_012032745.1. Taxonomy (GTDB): domain Bacteria; phylum Cyanobacteriota; class Cyanobacteriia; order PCC-9006; family JAAUQQ01; genus JAAUQQ01. The sequence goes on along the minus strand of JAAUQQ010000017.1, from coordinate 8,771 downwards.
GGGTTTGGAACTTGCGGCCAATGCCCAAGCGGGAAATCTTATGTTCGGCGGTGTTGCGCAGGTTGCGGCCCTTGAACAGCACCTGGCCCTCGCTGGGCTGCACCTTGCCAGTGATCACATCCAAAAAGGTGGTCTTGCCTGCGCCGTTGGGGCCGATGATCACCCGCAGCTCGCCGGGATCGAGGCTGAGGTTGAGGTTGTTGATGGCCTTGAAGCCATCGAAGCTAACGGTGACGTTTTGGATGTCAAGGATGGGGGAGGACATAGGTCGGGGTTGGCGGCGGGGCAGGAACGAAACGGCGAGCTGAAATAATGGAAAGCCGAAACCGGAGGGCCGAAACAAAGAGCAGGGAATCAGCGCGATTCACCCGAAGCGGGGGGTGCAGCATCCACCATTTCCCGCTCCCGTTGAATATTTTCATCCAGGTCCACGGCGGGGAAGGTGCGGCTTTTGGGAGGAAAGCCCAGAAATGCGCGGGCCTTGTTGATGCCACCATCGCGGAACCAGCCGATGATGCCATCGGGCAGCACGGTGACCACAATCAAGAACAGCGCCCCCTGGAAAAACAGCCAGACTTCGGGAAAGCGTTCGCTCAACAACACCCGCGCCCAGTTGACCAACAGTGCCCCCAGGACGGCCCCGACCAGGGTGCCGCGACCGCCCACGGCTACCCAGATCACCATTTCAATCGAAAAGGCAATGTCCATATATTGGGGCGAGACGATGCCGGACTGGACGGTGTAGAGCGCGCCAGCAACTCCGGCGATCGCCCCCGACATGCCAAACACCAACACCTTAAAAGCAGTCGGGTCATAGCCCGAAAACCGCACCCGAGGCTCATCGTCGCGAATGGCAATCAACAGCCGCCCAAAGCGCCCACTGGTCAGCCAGCGACAGAGGCCATAGGCCCCCATCAGCAGCACGATCGTCAGAATATAGAGCTTGAACTGGACGCCCTCGCTGCCAACATTTGCGCCAAAGAGCTGGGCCGAGGCAGTCTTGAGGCCGTTGGTGCCGTTGATCAGCTTTTGCTGACCATTAAAAAAATTAAAAAACACCACCAGGGCCGCCTGGGTCAAGATGGAAAAGTAGACGCCGCGAATGCGATTGCGGAAGACCACATAGCCCAACAGCCCGGCGATCGCCGCTGGAATGACAAACACCGCCAGCAGCGTGAACGGCATCGACTTGAACGGTTCCCAGAAGGCTGGCAAATCCTCCACGCCATAGAGGCCGAAAAACTCAGGAATCACATCCTTGGGCAATTGCAAGCTGAGGTTCATGGCCAGGGCATAGCCCCCCAGGGCAAAGAAAATGCCATGGCCGAGGCTGAGCAGGCCGGTGTAGCCCCAGACCAGGTCGATGCCCAGGGCAACGATCGCCAGGGACAAAAACCGCCCCAAAATCTGCAAGCGGCTGACGGGGATCAGCAGGGGAATCAGCACGGCAAAGACCAATGCAAAGCCGCCGACCAAAGCCACTTCTTTGATCCATGCCTTGGACTGGTTTGGGCGAGTCGGTGCGGTTGCGGTCACGGTTCGCTCCTGGGGTGGATGGCTGGGCTGGCTGGCCTGGCCGGGATGGCTGAAATGAAAGCTGGGCTGGATGCTGGAATAAATCCCTGGGATTGACCGTTTGGATCCCTCAATCAAATCTCAGCGCCGCGTCCCTTTTGGGGAAACAGCCCAGCGGGTTTGATCTGCAAGAACACAATAATCAAGGCAAACACCATCACCTTGGCCATGCTGGTGGTGGCAAAGAAACTGAAGAAATCGAACAGGGGCTTGAGGGATTCGGTCAAATTGAGCTGGGTCATCCAGAGGGGAACATTGCCCGAGCCCAGTAGATAGGTGAGGGTGCCGATGGCGATCGCCGCTACCACGCTGCCAACCAGCTTACCAACGCCGCCCACCACCACCACCATGAAGGCATCGACAATGTAGTTCGCACCCAGGTTCGGCCCGACGGAGCCCAGCAGGGTAACCGCACAGCCCGCCACCCCGGCCAGGCCGGAACCCAGCGCAAAGGTCAGGGCATCGACGGTGTCCGTGGGAATGCCGAGGCAGGCGCTCATCTCGCGGTTTTGGGTCACCGCCCGAATGCGCAGGCCCCAGGCGGAGCGCTGGAGGAACCAATAGACCCCGGCCAGGCAGACCAGGGTCAGGGCAATGATGAACAGTCGGGCGGTGGGGAACTGGAGCCCGGCAAAATTCAGGCCGCCCCGCAGCCAGCCCGGCGCAGTCACATCAATGTTGCGGGCGCTGAACCAAGGCTTGGCCAGGGCGGGCTGGCCATTGAGCAAAAAACTGGCCACCAGGGCGATCGCCCCCGACAGCGGCAGCAAAACCGCCAGAGCCCTGCCCTGGAGCTGGTTCCAATCTGGCCGTCGCCGAAGCAACGCCTGGCCCCCCCAAAACAGCAGCGAAAACAGCACCAACCCAATCGCCATGGAGCCGCCCACACTGCGCACAAACTGGCGCAAAATCAAACTCACACCCCAGGTGGCCAACAGGGTTTCCAGGGGTCGCCCGTAGAGATAGCGAATCACCTGGCGTTCCAAAAACAGACCCATGACCGCCGCCACCAAAAACGCCGCCACCAAGGCCACAAAAATATAGAGGCCGAACAGTGGCGTATCGGCCAGGGGCTTGAAGGCATTCTGGACAATGAAGGTGGTGTAGGCCCCCAACATCATCAGCTCACCGTGGGCCAAATTAATCACTCCCATGAGGCCAAAGACGATCGCCAGGCCCAGGGCTGCAATCAGCAACACTGCGCCAATGCTCAAGCCATTGAACAGAACATCAAAGAGGCCTTGCAGGATCATCGCTCTCCTCGGGAGGTAAATCTCAAAAAAACGAAAAAAACGAAGTTCAACCCGCTTAGCTCAAACCCCATTCCCAAAATCAGCCCCTTCTCCCCCAAAGAAACAACAGCCGGGAGAAGGGGAACCGGATCGAAGTCCCTCTCCCTTCATGGGAGAGGGATTTAGGGTGAGGGTAGCCAAACTCACGCCCGAGCCTACCAGGCTGCATCTACGCCTGGAACTTCTCTCCCTTCGCCGGGTCGGACCAATCACAGGCAAAGCCCTTGGTGTCGGCCACATACTGGTTCCAGGGCTGGGGCACTACCGGCGCATCGGTGGAATAGACAATGTCAAACAGACCGTCATCCCGCACCTGGCCCAAGCGAACGGTCTTGGAGAGGTGGTGATTAGCATTCATCGTGTAGAGACCATTGGGCGCATCAAAGGTCTGGCCATAGGCCGCTTCCCGCACCGCATCAATGTCAAACGTTCCCGCTTTTTCCACGGCCTGCTTCCAGAAATAGACCATCACATAGGCCGCTTCCATGGGATCGTTGGTGACGCGATCGTCGCCCTTCTCAGCCTTAAAGTCCGCCACCCACTTGGTATTCGCCGGGCTTTCCACCGTCTGGAAATAATTCCAAGCCGCATAGTGACCCTTGAGGAATTCGGGGCCAATCTGGCGCACTTCTTCCTCCGCGATGCTGACGGACATCACCGGATAGAGATCCGGGCCCATGCCCGCAGCCTGCATCTGCTTGAACAGGGCCACGTTGCTGTCGCCGTTGAGGCTGTTGAAAATCACGCCGCCATTGGGCAGAGCTGCCTTGATCTTGGTGATAATTGGGGTGACTTCGCTGTTGCCCAGGGGCAGATAGTCTTCGCCGACGGTGGTGCCGCCCTTGGCTTCGAGCTGGGCTTTGATGATCGTGTTGGCCGTGCGGGGGAACACATAGTCCGAGCCCACCAGAAAAAATTCCTTGCCCTTGTTTTCCAACAGCCAATCCACAGCGGGCTCAATCTGCTGGTTGGGGGCAGCGCCGGTATAGAAAATGTTCTTAGAACATTCCTGGCCCTCGTACTGCACGGGGTACCAGAGCTGATGGTTCTTGGTTTCAAAGGTGTCCTTCACGGCCTTGCGGCTGGCGGAGGTCCAGCAGCCAAACACGGTCGCAACCTTGTCCTGGTCGATCAGCTTGATCGCCTTTTCATTGAAGGTAGGCCAATCGGATGCGCCATCTTCTTTAATCGCTTCGATCTGCTTGCCCAGGATGCCGCCCGCAGCGTTAATTTCCTTGATCGCCAGCTCCTCAGCATCCACCACCGTGGTTTCGCTGATGGCCATGGTGCCACTCAGGGAATGGAGAATGCCGACCTTGACGGTTTCGCCGCTGGCTGCGTCACCGCCCGCTGCATCGCCGCCCGCTGCGGTGTCACCGCCTTCTCCACCCGGACTTGCACAGGATTTGAGTAGGACGCTGCCTGCGGTGGCGGAGCCTAAAACCAGGAACTTCCGACGATTTAACTGCATGGACATGAATGAACCTTCCCCACAAAACAAGAACTGAAACAGCCCAGGGGCAGTGCCAAACTCACAATCTGGGCGAGTCAGGAGCACCTGCGCTAACTGAAAACCTAACGGACTTCCTCCGGGCGCTCACCCATTTAAGGTGAAGCCTCAGAGGATCTACTAAGCTTTGTCGATATTAGACACCCCCGGAAGGATGAAATGTCACCCTGGATACGAATCAATATTTTAATTTCGTGACATGAACCTGAAATAACTCTGTATTTTTACTTAATTTTTCGGGGTCAGTCTAGGTAAGTGCCTGGGCAGCAGCCCTAGGCAGGTGCCGTTCGATGAAGGCTTGGATGGCATCCAGACCCTGGTGCTGCCTCAGGTTGGTGAAGATGAAAGGTCGCTCACCCCGCATGGCCAGGCTGTCTCGCGCCATGACCTGTAGGTCTGCACCGACGTGGGGAGCGAGGTCGATTTTGTTGATCACCAACAGATCGGACTTGGTGATCCCCGGTCCTCCCTTGCGGGGGATCTTGTCGCCGCCTGCAACATCGATTACATAGATGGTCAGATCCACGAGCTCGGGGCTGAAGGTGGCTGCCAGGTTGTCGCCGCCGCTTTCGACCAGGATGAGGTCGAGGTTGAACTGGCCCTCTAGATCTTCAATGGCAGATAGGTTGATCGAGGCATCTTCGCGAATGGCGGTGTGGGGACAGCCGCCGGTTTCGACGCCGCGAATGCGATCGCCGCTCAGGGCCTGGCTGCGCACCAAAAACTGTGCATCTTCTTGGGTGTAGATATCATTGGTGACGACAGCGATTTGGTAGCGATCGCGCAACTGCTTACAGAGCGCCTCGACCAGGGCTGTCTTGCCAGAGCCAACCGGTCCAGCAATACCGATGCGCAGGGGGGATGGAGAGGACATGGTGGATCGCGTCACGTCGATTGATTACAGTCATCCTACAAATCTACAGGCCTCGGCATCCTTTCAGCCCCACAGCTCAAGCCCCACAGCTCAAGCCCCACAGCCCAGCTATTCAGGCACCGCATCCCGGCACCGCACTCACCCATGCTGATTTTTACCCGACGCCTGCCCCGCAGCGCAGCATCCATCGTCCCGGACCTCAGCCTCGCCCTCAGCGCCGAAGAGCGATCGCGATCGCGCCACCGCTTTGACCACCCCAACGGCAGCGCCCTGTTCTTCCAGCTCCCGCGCGGCACCCAGCTCCACCAGGGCGACCTGCTCCAAACCGCAGCGGGGGAGACCACGCTCCAGATCGAAGCCAAACCCGAGCCGGTACTCACCGTCCGCGCCGATCGCCCCCTGGCCCTGCTCCAGGCCGCCTACCACCTGGGCAATCGCCACGTTGCCCTGGAAGTGGGCCTCGATTACTTGCGGCTACAACCCGATCCGGTCTTGGCCAACATGCTCCAGCAGCGGGGCCTGCACCTGAGCGCCGAGACCCTGCCCTTTGAGCCCGAAACCGGTGCCTATGGAGCCGCCGGGGGCCACGGTCATTGAAGCCCAGCGTGGCAATTTGCCCATAATCCCTAGGTCGTATCCCCTGAGCCAATCCAACGGCGGGAATGTGAAATAATCCTAGTCGGCGCTCCAGCGCTGGCCCTCCGCTCGGCAAAAGGATCATGTCTCAGATTATCTATACGTTCACCGATGAAGCCCCCGCCCTGGCGACGCGATCGCTGTTGCCGATCATCCAAACCTTTGTCCAGGCCGCTGGCGTGGCGGTGGAGACCCAGGACATTTCCCTGGCCGGTCGCATCCTGGCCAACTTCCCCGACCATTTGAGCGAGGCCCAGCGCCAGCCGGATGCCCTCCAGGCCCTGGGCGAACTGGCCCAGCAGCCGGAGGCCAACATCATTAAGCTGCCCAACATCAGCGCTTCGGTGCCCCAACTGGTGGCAGCGATCGCAGAGTTGCAACAGCAAGGCTATCCAGTGCCCAACTATCCTGCCGAGCCGAAAACCGAAGCCGAAGCAGCGATCAAACAGCGCTATGGCAAGGTGTTGGGCAGCGCAGTCAACCCTGTGCTGCGGGAGGGGAACAGCGATCGCCGCGTCGCCGCGCCAGTCAAGGCCTACGCCCGCCAAACCCCCCACCGGGTCGGAGCCTGGAGCCCTGACTCCAAATCCCACGTCGCCCACATGACCGAGGGGGATTTCTATGGCACGGAACAGTCCTGGGTGGTGGAACAGGCGGGCTCGGTCAAAATTGAGCTGATCCAGTCAGATGGTACTACAACCGTGCTCAAGGCGGAAACGCCGGTCTTGGCAGGGGAAATCATTGATGGGGCAGTGATGAGCATTCAGGCCTTGGAGGCGTTTTATCAGGGGGCGATCGCCGCTGCCAAGGCGGAAGATCTGCTGCTCTCCCTCCATGTCAAAGCGACGATGATGAAGGTCTCGGATCCAATCATCTTTGGCCATGGGGTCAAGGTCTTCTTCGGGCCGGTGTTTGAAAAATATGCTGAGACCTTTGCCAAGCTGAGCATCAATGCCAACAACGGCCTCGGGGATCTCTACAGCAAAATTCAATCCCTGCCGGACGGGGAACGGGGGGCGATCGCCGCCGACCTGCAAGCCACCCTAGCGAGCCAGCCCCGCCTCGCCATGGTCGATTCCGACAAGGGCATCACCAATCTCCACGTCCCCAGCGATGTGATCATCGATGCCTCCATGGCCGCCGCCATCCGCAACTCCGGCAAAATGTGGGGCGCAGATGGCCAAGCCCACGACACCAAAGCCCTGATACCAGACCGTTCCTACGCGACCATGTATCAAGAATGCATTCGCTTCTGCCAGGAACACGGAGCCTTTGATGTCACCACCATGGGCAGCGTCGCCAATGTCGGCCTGATGGCCCAAAAGGCCGAGGAGTATGGCTCCCACGATAAGACCTTTGAAATTCCCGCCGCTGGTGTGGTTCGCGTCACGGATGATGCTGGCACAACCTTAATCGAGCAGGCCGTCCAACCAGGCGACATCTGGCGCATGTGTCAAACCAAGGATGTGGCGATTCAGGATTGGGTCAAGCTCGCCGTCAACCGCGCCCGAGCCACGGGCGATACAGCCGTATTTTGGCTCGATCGCGATCGCCCCCACGATGCCAACCTAATCGCCAAGGTCGAGACCTACCTCCAAGACCATGACACCGATGGCCTAGCCCTGCCCATCCTCTCCCCCCCAGCGGCGATGCGCTTCACCTGTGAACAAATCAAAGCGGGCAACAATGTGATTTCCGTGACGGGGAACGTGCTGCGGGATTATCTGACCGACCTATTCCCGATTTTGGAACTGGGCACCAGCGCCAAGATGCTGTCAATCGTGCCGCTACTGGCGGGCGGCGGCCTATTCGAGACCGGCGCAGGCGGCTCCGCACCCAAGCATGTGCAGCAGATGGTCCAGGAAGGCCATTTGCGCTGGGACAGCCTGGGGGAATTTTTGGCCCTGGCGGTCTCCCTGGAGGACTTGGGCCACAAGACCGGCAACGCCCAGGCGCTGGTGCTGGCCACTGCCTTGGACAGCGCCACGAGCCGGCTGTTGGAGCAGGGAAAATCGCCCTCGCGCCGGGTGGGGGAGCTGGACAATCGGGGCAGCCACTTTTATTTGGCGATGTATTGGGCCGAGGCCCTGGCGGCGCAGGATGCCGATCCGGCCTTGGCGGCCAAGTTTGAACCCTTGGCCCAGGCGCTGGTGGCGGGGGAAGGGGCGATCGCCCAGGAACTCGCCGCTGCCCAGGGCAAACCCGTGGAGCTGGGCGGCTACTATTTCATGGATGATGAAAAAGCCAGCCAGGCCATGCGGCCCAGCCCGACGCTGAACGCGGCCTTGGCTTTAGTTGCCTAGGCATCTTGATTGACTAGATTCCCAGCCTGGCCGCCTAACCTAGTACAGCGAGGCGCATAGGATGCTGGCCTGGGGTCTGGGATTGGGATCCTGGGCTAGAATAAGGCCATCTGCCAGCGCAGGAGAAACCCTATGACCGTTGCCAAACCAGCGCCTCGGGGCGCGGCTTGCCTGTCCCTAGAGGACTATTTGAATTATGACGATGGCACTGATGCCCGCTATGAATTGGTGGATGGGGCGTTAGTTGCAATGGGATCAGAAAGTGACCTAAACAATCGCATTGCGCTGTTTTTGCTGATGGCGCTGGCGCGGTTTGTCCCACTGGGGCAGTTGCGGAATAAGACGGAGGTGGAAACGCCATTGGGGAGGGCTTCGAGTCGCTATCCGGATCTGTTGGTGCTGAGCGAGCTGGGGGCAGAGACGATTGCGGGGGAGAAGCGATCGCTCGTACGTCGGTCTATGCCTGCGCCGCTGCTGGTGGTGGAGGTGGTTTCGCCGGGGGAGCCAGGGGAGCCGAATTATGACCGGGATTATATTGAGAAGCGGTTGGAATATGGGGGCGTTGGGGATTGGGGAGTATT